>DASPWV010000668.1:0-12909 GCA_035637635.1 Vicinamibacterales bacterium
CAAACGCGGGATACGGACGGTTCCCGGCCGATTGCGTGCCGTCCGGGTTCTGGATCACCGCGCGCTGATTGAGGTTGCGGAACCCAGGCAAGCCAGTGCCCCGATTGCCGACGTAGGCGATGTCGAACAACCAATCGGTCATGAACTCGTACTGCACGCCGACGTTGTACTGCTGAATGTAGGGCGTGCGCTGGTTGGGATCCTGCGCGCGCCGCATCACGGTTGTCGACAGCGACGCTGGATCCAGTAGTCCGTTCGGGTAGCCGTCCAGCAGGCGAAACGGAGCCGCCGACGCGACTGCCGCCGCTCCGGACACCGATGTTTGCAGCAGATTGTCCACCAGGTACGGTGGGTTGAAGCCGAGCATTCCTTCGCGTCCTTGTCTGACCGTATGCGTGTAGAAGACACCGTAGCCCCCGCGCACGACCCATCGCGCGGCCGGCGTGTAGGCGAAGCCCACGCGCGGCGCGAAGTTGTTGCGGTCGGGATGAATGAGCGCGCGCTCGAACGTGTCGCCGTCCTTGGCGAAGATCATCGTCCCTGTTTCAGGATCGAAGTTGGCGAGGTTGTTGTTCTTTTCGCGCGGCGGGGTCGCGTACTCGTAGCGAATGCCAAAATTCACGGTCACCTTGGGCGCGATCTTGTAGTCGTCCTGGGCGAAGTAGAACTGCATGTCCTGGCCTTGATCCATGACGGTGTAGCTGGTCAACGCCAGCTGCGAAGGCAAGCCGAGAAGCAAATCACCAACCGCCCTGTTCGTAAAGCGGTTCTCGAAGTTCATGCGCCCGACCGTGGCGTTCAGGTCGTTGATCTTGGTCTGCACGTGCAGGAACTCGCCGCCGAACTTGATCATGTGTGCCGCCCGGCTCCAGGTCATGGTCAGGCGCGGATTCCAGACACGCGGCGTCTGAAACTGCGGCGTCGAGGTATGCCGACCGACCGCGTCGAAGCCCTGGATGTTGACCTTCGGCACGCCGCCCACGATGGCGGGATTGTTCGGCACGTTCTTCAATCCGATGGCCGCCGCACCATCGACACCGAAATTGGGCGGATAGGTGAAGTAGTTCCCGCGCGAGAAGCCGAAGCGAAATTCGCCGAGGAGACGGGGCGAGAAGATCTGCGTGAACCCAATCGCCAGCCCTTGCGAGCGATTGAGATTGGATCCGTAGGCATCGTTGTTCGATGCCTCAGCGAGGCCCGGCAGCGGCCCCGGCCGGAACGTGTTCGTGTCGACGAAGCTGTACCGGCCAAACACGTTGATCGACGATGTGAACTGATGATCGAGCCGAACATCGAACTGATCCTGGCGAGTGTCGGTCACCGGCGTCGACGCATAGATCGTGGAGCCCGGCACGTTTGGATCAGGAATGAGGGCGACGATGGCGGCGCCAACCGGGTCCCAGCGCTCCCGCGGGATCACCCATTGCCCTTGAGCGTTCCGCGGGAACTCGGGACGTCCCGGCGCGAACGGATCGACCACCGCCGTGCTGAAGAGGCCGGCTTTCTCTGCGGCGGTCGGCAGCTGGCGGACTCGCGGGATGCCTTCCTGATCGCGCAACCCCTCGTAATCGGCGAACCAGAACGTCTTGTTGCGGACGAGCGGGCCGCCGGCCGCGCCGCCGAACTGATTGCGGTCGCGACGAGGCTTGGGCGCTCCGAGCGCGTTCGAGAAGAAATTGTTCGCGTCGAGCGCGTCGTTGCGGAGGAATTCGTAGACGCTCCCGCGAATGTTGTTCGATCCCGACTTGATCGTGGCGTTGACGACCGCGCCCGAACTGCGGCCGTACTCCGCAGAGTAGGCGTTTGTCTGGATCTTGAATTCCTGGAGCGCTTCGATCGACGGCTGTACGAGCTGGACGTTTTCGCCGCGAAACGAATTCGAGTACGAGATGTTGTCGACTCCGTCGAGCAGGAAGACGTTATTGAACGTGCGATTGCCGTTGACGTTGAGCACGCCTTTGAAGTTGACGCTCGCCAAACGAGGCGTGCCCGGGAGCACGCCTGGCGAGAGCAGCGCCAGCTGGTTGTAGTCGCGACCGTTCAACGGGAGCTCGACGATCTTGCGCTGGTCGATGACCGCGCCGCGCGACGACGTCTGGGTTTCGAGCAGCGGAGTGGCGCCGGTGACTTGGACGACTTCGGTCACCTGGCTGGCTTGCAGCGTGACGTCCACACGCGCGACCTGTGCGACCTGCAGCGTGAGCCCGCTGCGGACGATCTTGGCAAACCCCGGCGCCTCCACGGTCAGGGAGTATTCCCCAGGCCGCAATCCCGGCACGGTATAGGAGCCGCGTTCGCCGGTCACGGTGGCCGCGCCGATATTCGTTGCGGCGTTGATGACCGTCACCACGGCACCCACCACCACCGCGCCGGACGGGTCCCGAACCTCGCCGGTGAGAGTTGCGGCGTCCTGCTGCGCCCATGCACTGCACGGGCCGAGAAAGAGCGCTAACGCTACGAAAGCGATCAACGCGAACGGTCGTCCAGGTCTCATGACGCCCTCCGGGGGGAAGTTTCGTTTCGACGCAGAAGAACAGGGCAGTAGCGCCGCGCGCCAAGCCAAGCGCTGAGGAGTTTAACACCAGCCCAGGCGTTCGGAATGGCCCCAGCGACGCGAATTTATCGGGCAAACAAGTTCTTGACGACGAACCACACGTTCGCCGGCCGTTCGGCGAGCCGGCGCATGTACCACGGAAACCAGTACTCGCCGTAGGCAATCAGCACGCGTAACGGACGGCCGGCGCGGACCAGCCGCTCCTGGAGCGGACGCTGAATTCCGTACAACATCGCGTACTCGTACGCAGACGCGGGAACCCGGCTCTGCTCAATGAATGCATTGACGCGATCGACAAGCACCGGATCGTGCGTCGCGATATGCAGGTGCGTTCCATATCGCTGCGCTTCGGCGTCCAGCATGCGACACGCCAGCCGATAGAAGTTTTCGTCAACGTCGCGCTTTTTGGGATACGCGACGGTCGGCGGCTCGAGGTAAGCGCCTTTGACCAGCCGGATGGCCGAGCCGAGCGGCAACAGCGATTCGACATCGCGCGCCGAGCGCAAGAGATAACTCTGGACAGCGACGCCTATGCGCGTTGTCCGCGCACGCGTCCGTCGAAACAGATCGAGCGTTGCATCCACGTAGGGCGAGCTCTCCATATCGATCCAGACGAAGTTGTTGCGTGCGATTGCACGGTCGACCAGGCGCTGGAGGTTCCGGCAGCACAAGTCCACGTCGAGATCGAGGCCGAGCTGCGTGGGCTTCACGGCAATCTGTGCGTCGATGCTCGCATCGTTTACCTTGTCGATTACCTCCAGGTAGTGTTGTGTCACGGCTTCGGCGTCGTCGACTCGCTCGAGGTTTTCACCCAGGCGGGTGAAAATGCTCCCGATCCCGCGTTTCTGCTGCGCGACGGCTGCCGCCATCGCGTCTTCGAAGCGCTCGCCGGGCATGAATTTCGAGACGGACCGGCGGACGAACGGCGCCCGCGTCGCCTGTTCGCGAAGCCAGGGACTAGTGGAAGCGGCAAGCAGCGCTTTTCGAGTAATACTCATGCAACGCCTCAATTTACCTGAGTTGAGAACCGGTCATTGCATCTGGTGAGACGATTTGAGCCAAGAATGGGACCCTCGGGGCAGAGGTAACCGGCTGGCGAAAGGCCACTCTATACTGTTGCGCGAATCAGATCGAAGATCTGCTTCGCGTTGGCTGGTGGCCGTCGTGAGGCGAAGTTGCAAGCGAATGAACTGGAGGTCTCGAATGAAACGGATACTTGCGATCATGGTCGGTGTGCTCGCGATTGGGTCGAGCGCATTGGCACAAACTCCTGACGACCCGATTGAGCGCTCGTTGGCTCCGGCGCCGCGCGCCATGAAAGAAGGCGCTACGGTCATCAAGTGGAAGTCTGATGGCACGTACGACACGCTGCGAAAGGGCACGAACCGTCTGGTTTGCTACGACCAGTCCGGCGAGCCGACAGAGCAGCCGTACTCGGTGCAGTGCACGAGCATCGGCAACCTGGATCGCGTCGCGCAAAACAAGAAATTCGAGGCGATCGCAGACGCCAAAGCGCGGCAGGCAGCGATCGAGGCTGCTGAAAAAGATGGAACGCGAGTCAAGCCCGAGTTCGGATCCGTGTTCATCACGATGAGCGGACCGGACCGCGAACATGCTCGCACGCACACGACGATTGCCGTGCCCGGCGCGACCGCGCAATCGCTCGGATTGCCCGACAACAACAAACAGGGCGGCGTGTGGATCATGAATGCGGGCACGACCACCGCTCACCTCATGATCCCCGGCGCCTAGCGCTGTCCAACTCCGGCTGACGGCCGTCGGCTCCCGGGAATGCGCTCGGGGCTCGCAGCCGTTAGCCGCCAGGCGTGAGCATGGCGGCGCGGAAGCCGGCGTGGCGTCGCATGCACGTTGATTTGCTCTTTGCACAGATTGATGAGGGGAATCGCTTTGCCGCCGTTGCACGCGGAGTAGAGTCCATTCGTGACTCGCGCGACCTGACACGCGCGCCTTTAAGGAGCTCCCCCAATGGTGAAACGGTTGGTTGCCGCGGCGACACTCGCGATGATGATGGCCATTACAGTGCATGCCCAGCCGGCGGTGCCGCTGCCGGCGACGAGCAATCTCGCCTGGACGCACCTGACAGCGTGGGCCGCGGCGGCGATCTGTAACAATTTGGGTTTGTGCTTTGGTTCGACGCCGTAAAGCGCCGTGAAAGACCGTGCGGTGTTCGTGTCGACGGACATCGTGCACGGGCCCCGGTTGGCGGTTCAGCGATCCTGCACGCGGCGCTCGCCGGCAGCATCGCGGTTCTCTGTGCCGCAGCAGATCCGGACAGCCGGAATTCAGCTCTGGCGTATCAGCAGGCGACCCCGAAACTCGACATCTTCTTTTCGCCAACACGCTACGCCGTGGCCGACGCAATGCTGCGCCTGGCGCGAGTCTCGCCAAACGACATCGTCTACGACCTCGGATCCGGTGACGGGCGCATTGTCATTCTCGCCGCTCAGAAATACGGCGCGCGCGGCGTGGGTGTGGAGCTCGATGCGCGGTTGGTGGATATTTCCCGGCAAATCGCGCGGGAGAGTGAAGTTGTCGACCGCGTCACATTCGTGCACGGCAATTTGTTCACCGCCGACATCTCCAGCGCGACGGTCGTCACGTTGTACTTGTCAGCCAGCGTCAACCGCGATCTCGAACCAAAACTAAAACAAGAGCTCAGGCCCGGCACTCGCATCGTGTCGCACCAATTCCCGATCGGCAACTGGACGCCTGCCGCCACCGTTCATGCCGACGACGACACCGATTTGTACCTCTGGATCATTCCGGCGAAATAAGCATTCACCGCAGGTCATCGTTCGATCGAGCCGCCTCGCACCGCACGGTCGTCGGTGGACAGCGATGGCCAGCAGCGCCAGGGCCACGCCGCCAACTGCCACCGCTCCGACACCGGCGATTTGTGTGCGCGTTGATGGCGATTACTCCAGCCACGGGCGAAAAATTCCGTCAGCGATCCAGAGCCGTATTGGCCCCGCCGAAGGCGACCGGTTAACGACGGCGCTTTGACGATCCGCTGCGGGGGCTGCTCTTCTTCGAAGAACGCCCGCGGCCCTTCTTCGTCTTTGCAGCGCCAGATTTCGTTTTGGCCGATGCCTTTCGCTTCGCTGACGTGCCGCCAGGCGACGATCGACCACTTGATTTGCTGCGGCGACTGCTCGTCGCACCCGCGGCTTTTTGCGCGGCTGAAGCCGCTCGATTGGCCGTACGTCCCGCCGCGCGCGCCGTTGTCGCGGCCGCTCGTGCGGCGCCGCGGGCTGCGCCTCGAGCACTCTTTGCTGCGGCTCGAGTACTCGCTGCTGCGGCCCGTGCCGCGCTCGTCACCACTCTGCCTGTCGTCGTCGCGGCCCGGCTTGCAGCGTTTCGCGCCTGCCCGATCGCTTGCGACGTCACAGCCTGCGCCTGCCGCGCCGAGCTCCGTGCGGCTGTTCGTGTTCGCGTCGAACCGCGCGTTGCCGACGTGAGCACCCGAGCGGCTCCCGTACGCGCGCGTGTCACCACAGTCCGTCCGGAGGTCGTCGTGTTTGGCGTCATCTCGCTGACGCGTGAGACAGCGCTCGTCACCATGTTGGTCACGCTCTTGGCGATTGCGTCCGCTGTGCCCGCCGCCGTGCCGACGGCGCCGCCAATGGTCTCGGCGACGTTGATCAACGTGCTGTCGTTCTCGGGATCTTCAGGCGTGTCGGCCATTGCTCGCTCCATTCCGCGAAGTGGCGGGTTGTCCGTATCGACGTGCGGAGCATATTAGCGCTAAATGGCAGTGGAGAATCGACAGTTATGCGAGTCTAGTTACGTGGCGCGTGTTCTTTCGCTGTCTGCGGTTGCAGCAGTCGTGCTCGGCACGGCGTGCACGATCGGACCGGAGCAGCGCAGTGCGCCCGCATTCGCGACGTGGCGGCCCATCGCCTCGTGGTCCGGCCACGGCAATTCGCAACTGGAAACGTTCATGCTGAACGGCGGACGGATGCGGATTACCTGGGAAACCAGGAACGAGCGCGCACCCGGGACCGGCCACTTCAAAGTGCGCGTGCACAGCGCCGACAGCGGACGAGTTCTCGCGGAGCCGATTGACGTGCGCGGAGCCGCGCACGAGACCACGGAGGTTGTCGACGACCACCAGCGGTTTTACCTGTCGGTGGAATCGTCGGGAGTCGATTGGACGATCACGGTCGAAGAAGCGTTCGCTTCTCAGCGTTAAACGGCGGCGCCACGGGCGGGAGCCTGGGCTGGTGGTGGCGCTCAGAGCAACCCTGCTGACGTTCCGACTGCGCCCGCAAAGCGCCGCCACTGTCCTACGAGGCGAAGGCGAGCCCTGCGAACGAAGTGAGTCCTGCGAGCCAGCAGGGCGAGCGAGTCCTATTTGCCATCTTCTTTCGGTTCGAACTGCAACGCGACGCCGTTCATGCAGAAGCGCAAGCCGGTTGGCTCTGGACCGTCCGGAAACACATGCCCGAGATGGCCTCCGCAACGGCTGCAATGCACTTCGGTGCGCCGCATCAAGAAACTGTCGTCGACCTTGGTGCCGACGGCGCCTTCAACCGGACGAAAAAAGCTTGGCCAGCCCGTGCAGCTTTCGTACTTCGTGTCCGATGAAAACAGCTCCTGGCCGCAGGCCGCACAGCGAAACATGCCTTCCCGGTGTTCCTCGAGCAGCGGGCTCGAGCCTGGCCGCTCGGTGCCGTGCTCGCGCAGCACGTGATATTGCTCAGGCGTCAGCGTGTCACGCCACTTGTCGTCTAAACCATGCATCTTGTCTTCGGCCATACGTTTATCAAATAAGACACTATAACGTTTGATGCCAGTCGCTTTCGAACGTCGCATCCGGGTGGCAAGCCCTGAAGACGCCATGCGCCTTGCGCTCGTGGAGGCCGCGCGCGCGCGTGAGCTTGGCGAAGTGCCCATCGGTGCCATCGTAGTCGCAGACGAGGTCGTCATCGGCAGCGACTGCAATCGGCCGATTAGCGCCGTCGATCCCACAGCCCACGCCGAGATCGGCGCCCTTCGAGACGCTGCGCAGACGGTGAGCAACTACCGGCTTACCGGCGCCACTCTCTACGTGACCGTCGAACCGTGCCTGATGTGCGTCGGCGCGATGGTGCACGCGCGTATTGGTCTTGTCGTGTACGGCGCGGCCGAGCCGAAGAGCGGCGCGCTCGTATCAACGGTGCGCGGCCACGAGTTGCCTGGCCACAATCATCGTCTCGAAATCGTGGGCGGCGTGCTGGAAGAAGAATGTCGATCGCTGATTCAGGAGTTCTTTCGCTCCAGGAGGTGACGGTCGCTGTTCGCGATATTTGTTATGCGGCCCTGGTGCGCGGAAGGGCGATGTCGAACACGGCGCCGCCATCGTTGCGCGCTTCGACCGTCCCGCCGTGCCGCTCGACGATTGCTTTGACGATGGAGAGTCCCAAGCCGCTGCCGCCTGCTGCGCGGCGAGCCGTGTCGGCCTTGTAGAAGCGATCGAATATCAGAGGCAGGTGCTCGGACGCGATGCCGGGACCACTATCGCGCACGCTTAGATGAATGAGTTCGCCGGCGACCGTCGCTTCCAGCCGGATCTCGCCGTTGTCAGGCGTATGACGCAGCGCGTTGGCCGCAAGATTCTGCAGCGCTTGTTCGAGACGATCGGGATCGCCAATCACGAACTCTGCGCCAGCCCCGACATGGGAGACCAGGCGGACTCCGCGCGCCGTGCTTTCCCGCTCGTGACGAGCACCGACCCGATCGAACAGAGCCTCGACGGCGACGGGCTCGCGGCGCAGCGTCGCGCCCCCTCCTTCCAGCCGCGCGAGATCCAGCAAATCGCCGACGATGTGTTCGAGTCTATGGGTTTCGTCGTTGATGATGCCCAGGTACCGCTCCCATGTGGCCGCATTCAGTTGCAGCTCAGGCATCGACAGCGTTTCGAGGTAGCCGCGCATCGCGGTAAGCGGCGTGAGCAGCTCGTGCGACACGTCGGCCAACAGTTGCCGGCGGACGCGGTCTGATGCCTCGAGCGCGCGTGCGCGGCTCGCGAGCTCGTCGGCCATGCGGTTGAACGATCGCGCGACGGCCATCACTTCGTCGCCGCCGCGTTCCGGCGCTCGCGCCGACAAATCCCCGGCGCCCAGCCGTTCTGTTGCCAACTGCACTTCAGCCAGTCGCCGGCGCGGAGGACCAAAGACCAGCAGCGCGATCAACGCGGTGCCGACGATCAACACGCCGCTGGCGACGAGCGCGATCGTCGGCCCCATCTCGCGGACAATGCGCGAGAACGGCGGCGCTCCCGCAAGCACGGCAACGCTGCCGGCGATGTGGCCGTCGACACGAATCAGCGCGCCTTCCCACGGCCGCTCCGGCGGCAGCACGCGAGACGGCCGTCGCAGGCCACCCCCTGACTCAACCTCGCGCGCGAACTCCTCCAAGCGTTGTCGTTCAACGGGAATCGCTTGTCGCAGAGCGTCTGATACGTCCGCGTGATTCGACGCGATGCGTCCATCTCGCATGATCACGATGAAGGGCTGAAAGACGTGTCCGAACTGCTCGCTGACGTACTCCTGCAAGTCCTGAGTCGGAGATGCCGAAATTGCCGCGGCGACATCTGATGCGACGAGAACCGCCAGACGACGCGGCGAACGTGCGGGCATGGAGCCGGCAATGCGATCGGAGGTCCACAGAATCAGCGCGGCCTCTGCCGCAAGCATCAGCGCGAGGAAGGCGAACAGCCCCAGCGCGATGCGCCAATACAGGCTTCGATACCACCGCACGCTCGTGTAGGAGCTTTCAGGCGACATCGGCGACCTTGTAACCAGATCCCCAGACCGTGAGAATCACGGTGGGGTTTGCCGGATCGTCTTCAATCTTGCGCCGCACCCGCTTCACGAGCGTGTCGACACTGCGGTCCGTGACATGCGTCTCGTCCTTCCACACTTTGCGAAGAAGGGCATCGCGGCTGAAGACGATTCCTGGATTCGAGAGCAACACCTGGACCAGCTGAAACTCGTGCCAGGTCAAGTCGACATGCCGGTCGCCGGCCTTCACCGTGCGTTTGGCCGGATCGAGCGTGATGTGTTTGTAGCGAACAATTGCGCTTCCTTCCTGCGGCGCGGCCGCCGTTACGCGCCTTCGAAGCAGCGCACGAACGCGCGCCATCAGCTCACGGATACCGAACGGTTTCGTGAGGTAGTCGTCGGCGCCGCTATCGAGACCGACCACCTTGTCCGACTCCTCTCGCCGTGCGGTGAGCATCAGGATGGGTGTGTCGACATTTGCGGAATCTCTTCTGATCGCGCGGCAGAGCGTCACGCCATCGATGCCGGGGAGCATCAGGTCGAGAACGATGAGATCGAATTCCTGCGAGCGCGCGAGCGCAAGACCACTCGTTCCGTCGTCCGCCTCCACCGTGGACAGGTTTTCGAGATCGAGATGCAGTTTGACGAGCTCGCGGATATTCCGCTCGTCTTCAATCACGAGCACTTTCGGCTTGTCGTCCGTGACGCTGTCCATCGTGACGCTGGTGGCCAGTGTATCCCCGTGGTCGAGCTGTGGCATCGCGTTGATTTCACCGGAAAACCGTGATTCGCCGATGGCGCAGCTGTGACAAATCCGTGGCAGCCGCTGCCATCGATTTGTCACGCCTTGGTCACCGCTGCGCCACGTCCGGTTCGTTTAATAAGTCATGAAGAAACGCGTACTCCTGGTCCTGCTTGCCGTCACGGTGGTTTCGGCTTCTGTCGCGGCGTATTACCGCAAGGCAGCCGGCGACAAGATGCCTCAGTTCGTGACCGCCGCCGCGTCACGCGGCGACGTCGTCGAGACCGTCGAAGCAACAGGTAAGCTCCAGGCGGTGACCACCGTCCAGGTGGGGACCCAGTTTTCAGGCACCATCCAATCACTCGGCGCCGACTTCAACTCGCAAGTGCATAAAGGGGAAGTGATCGCACGACTCGATCCGTCTGTGGTCCAGGCGCAGGTGGAGCAGGCGCAAGCCACTGTTGTTCGGCTCCAATCAGACGTGGAGCGCGCGCGAATCGACGTGGACGACACACAGAACAAGCTGCGCCGCGCGCACGAGCTGTTTGCCAGGGGGCTCATTCCGGCAGCCGATCAGGAGGCCGCGGAAACGGCAGCCCGGCAGGCCGAGGCATCACTCAAAGCGGCGCAGGCACAGGTGACGCAGGCAGTCGCGTCGCTCAACCAGAATCGCGTCAACCTGAGTCACACCATCATCACGGCCCCCGTCGACGGTATCGTCATCTCGCGCAGCGTGGATGTCGGACAGACGGTCGCGGCGAGCATGTCGGCGCCGACGCTCTTCGAGATCGCCAAGGATCTCACGCGGATGCAAGTGAACGCGAGCATCGACGAGGCCGATATCGGCCAGATCAAGGCCGGTCAGCGCGTGACGTTCCGGGTGGATGCGTATCCAAAGGACACGTTCCACGGAATGGTGTCGCAGGTGCGCCTCGATCCAGTGGTCGCGCAGAACGTCGTCAGCTACGTGACCATCATCGATGTGCCCAACCCCGAGTTGAAACTGAAACCCGGCATGACCGCCAACGTCACCGTTGAAGTCGCGCGAGCCGACAACGTCGTACGCGTGCCGAACGCGGCGCTGCGGTTCCGGCCGACCGAGGAGATGCTCCCGCAGATCGCGCGCAGCGCGCAGCCGCGTCCAAATGACGCTGGAACGGCTGACGCGGCGCGGCCGAACAGGCCGTCACGCGAAGGGCGTGGCCGCGATGAATCGATCGCGCGAGTGTGGACGTTGCAGAACGGTCAGCTGCATCCCGTGCGCGTGCGGACCGGCGTCAGCGACGGCACGGTGACCGCCATTGTCGACGGCGAGCTGACCGAGAGCACACAAGTGATTACCGGCGTCGCGTCTGCGAACGCGGCCGCGCGTCAAAGCACCTCGTCTCCGCTTTTGCCGTTTGGCGGCCGTCGCCCGGGCGGGGGTACCGGCGGCGCCACTCGTCAGGGAGGCACGGGCCGCGCGCAGGGAGCGGGCCGATGAGCGCGCAGACGTCGGCGCCGCTGATTTCCGTGCAAGACCTGACGAAAACGTACGACCTCGGAGAGATGCAGGTGCGTGCGCTGAGAGGCGTCTCGCTCGACGTGCGGATAGGAGAGTTCGTCGCGCTGACGGGACCCTCAGGTTCGGGCAAGTCGACGTTCATGCATCTGCTCGGGTGTCTCGATCGCCCCACGTCGGGCACGTACTTGTTTAACGGACGGAACGTGTCGTCACTCAGCAAACGCGAGCTGGCGCGCGTGCGAAATACCGAGATCGGCTTCGTGTTTCAGGGGTTCAATTTGCTGCCTCGAACGACGGCCCTGGAGAACGTGGAATTGCCGCTTCTCTACGCCGGCAACACACACGCGAAAGAACGCCGGCATCGTGCGGCCGAAGCGCTTCGCGCCGTGGGACTCGGAGACCGGCTCGGCCATCATCCGAATCAACTGTCAGGAGGGCAGCAGCAGCGCGTGGCCATTGCGCGCGCGCTCGTGAACAACCCGAAGCTGCTCCTCGCCGACGAGCCGACCGGCAACCTCGACACCCGGACCAGCATCGAGGTGATGGGCATCTTCCAGCGTCTCAGCGAAGAGCGCGGCCTGACCATCGTGCTAGTCACGCACGAGCGCGACATCGCGGAGTACGGTTCACGGATCGTGGCGTTTCGTGATGGCCGCGTTCGCAGCGACAACGCGGTGGCGACGTCGCGTCGCGCGTCAGCGGAGCTGACGCGCCTCGACGACGAAGGCGACGCCGCCGAAGAAGTGGCGTAGGAGCAATCAATGTCATTCCTGATGACGTTTGTCGTGGCCGTGAAGGCTCTGCGACGCAATGCGATGCGCACCGCGTTGACCGCCCTCGGCATGATCATCGGCGTGGCCGCGGTGATCGTCATGGTCGCCATCGGCACCGGCGCGCGCACCTCTATCGAGAACCAAATCAAGAGCGCCGGGTCGAACATCGTCATGGTCAACGCCGGATCCGGCGGCTTCGGGCCTGTGCGCCAGGGACAAGGCGCGGTCACGACGCTCACGGCAGACGATGCGGAGGCGCTCAAGCGGGAAGTGCCGGGAATTCGGTACATCTCGCCCACGCTGAACACGAGGACACAGATCATCGGGGAAGCGGCGAACTGGAACACACAGGTGCAGGGGGCGAGCGAGCAGCTCGTGGCGATTCGTTCGTGGCCGCTCGAAGCCGGCAGCTTCTTCACGGCGCAGGACGTCGCGAGTGCGGCGAAGCTCGCCGTGCTCGGATCAGTTACGCGCGATCAGTTGTTCGGGCCTGGAACCGATCCGGTAGGGTCCACCGTACGTATCAACAACCAGCCGTTCCGCGTGATCGG
>DASPWV010000669.1:0-3139 GCA_035637635.1 Vicinamibacterales bacterium
TAGAGCGCAAACTCGAGAGGGACCCCGAGCCTCAGCAGACGGTTTTTTGCGGCCCACGACTCACGCATCGACTGCTCATACACACTCGCCGCCGCAGCGTTCTGCCTGATGAGACGAGGCGTGACGTAATCGGGCGCCGACGTATCGGCAAACGTCATGAGCGGGCGAGAGGCAGGCACCATGCGATGACGCTGATCCTGCGAGTCGGCAGTGTGGCTCAGTCGCTTCTCGAAAACGTAATTTGCGTGATGCAGAGCGCGCATCATCGGCGAGTGGTACGACACGTTGAGCATGTCCGTCCGGTACATGTTGCGCGCCGGATTCATCAGCCGCTCGAGCGCCTCGTCGTCTGACAGCTCCTCAGGGGTCAGACTGAACGTCGATCGCAGCGCTTCGCACACGACGGCCTCGGCATGAGGCGACCAGTCGCGCAGCTTTGATACTCGGCCGCCCAGGCGCGCGTCGAAGTCGGCCGCGAATGTGTCTCCGTTCGCACGCGGCTTCGGGAACGCTGCTTCGGGAAGCTCCTCCGGATGGAGAGTGTCGAGGCCAACCTTTTCAAAAAACAGCGGATCGCGTTCGCCCACCAGATCGACCATCGCGCCAATCACCTGGCGCGCCTCGAACGGCGTGTCGCCCGCGCTCAGCATGCGATGAAGACGATGCAGCACCAGGCCTGACACCGTGTGCACCATCGACGTGAACGCCGCGATAGGGACGACGTATCGGGCGGTTTCGATGGCTTTCTTCTCGGCCTCGCGCTCGACCGCCTTCAACCGCTCCGGCGTGTTGCCGGGACGCACATAGCGGAGCTCCTTCAAAATGGCCCAGGCATCATCCTTGAGCAGGTCTGAGAGCTTCGCGTACGCGTCCCAGGCGCGGACGATCTCCCGCTCGTAGATGTCGAGCGCTTCGCCGTCAATCGGCGGAACAAACGCGCGAGGCTCGCGAAGCTTGACGTAGCGCTGACTCGATTGCTCGGAGTTGTAGAAGGGATAGGCATGCAGCACGCTCCAGACGAACTGCCTGGAGATGTTTTCCATGCCGAACTCGAAATGTGCGTGTTGAAAGACCGTGTGGTGCCCGCCGTCGAAGGTCAGCGGCCCGATCGAGTCTCGCTGGCGATCGGTGACTTCGCTCGTCGAAATGACTCGCGGTGAATAGCACGTGCGCGCGGCCGCGATGGCGCCGTCATACGGCACGCCTGGGGCGTTTCTGAGCGTGATCTTTGGAGGCGCTGTTTCGAGACTCACCGCAGGCATTCACGGAACAGCTTACGGCAAAAGTTACCGCCGATTGACATTGGGGCGTTTGCCCGTTTCAATCCATGGTCTGACCGCCGCAAATGTTGTAGGTCTGTCCCGTGATGGCACTCGACTCCGGTTCCGCGAGGAAACGCACCAGCCGCGCCACTTCCTCGGGCTGAATGATCCGCTGGATCGGCACGGCCTGGATCGCGCCCTTCTTGAATTCGTCGAACGTGATTCCCGTCGCCTCGGCACCAAGCGTCATCCCCTGCCGAGCCATGTCGCGCCTCCGCCGACACCGGCGTTGTTCACGAGGACATCAACATGAAACCCGGCGTCGGCGCGCAGTGACGCGAGAGCGCTCGCGACCGACTCCTCCCGTGCGACGTCCATGACGACGGCGGTTGCACGCGCCTCGCGACGGCGAATCTCAACGGCTGTCTCCTGCAGCGATTCCTGATGCCGGCCGGTCACGACGGTGTGATGGCCGGGCGTCGCAACGGCAAGCGCAATCGCACGGCCGATGCCGCGACGACCGCCCGTAATCAGGCTGGTAGGCATCACCTACTCATCGTCTTCCGCGTGCTTTGCGTGATACCGCGAGAATTCCTCCATATAGGTCAGCGACTCGAACGAACGCATTCGATCGAAAAACAAGATGCCGTCGAGGTGATCGGTTTCGTGTTGAATGACGCGCGCCGGAAAGTCTCTGGCCTCGAACTCGACCCGTTTTCCGTAGCGATCCAGCGCCGCGACGGAGATGTACGAGGCGCGCGGCACGAGGCCGCGAATGTCTGGAATGCTGAGACATCCCTCCCAGCCTTCGACACTCTCGTTATCCAGCGCAGAGATCTGTGGGTTGATGATGACCGTCGCATCGTCGTTTCCGCGGCCCTCCTGGTCGAGATGGGCGACGAAGACTCGGATGCTTTCATGGACCTGCGGAGCGGCCAGGCCGATGCCGGAATACTCGTGCATCGTCGCGATCATGTCGTCGATGAACTGCTGCATGGCGGGGAGCTTGAGCTCCTGCTTGTCGACCATGCGCGCCTTCTGGCGCAGCACCGGATGGCCCATGCGCGCGACTTTCAGAATGGCCATGCGTGGATCTTATACTGTCGCTGTCGGTGCCATGTGCATTCGCACGACATCACGCCGCCCTATCGCTTTTGTCCAGTCTGTGGTTCGACGCTCGAAGCTCGGGTCCTCAAAGTCACCGAGCCGAAGCGGCTCGTCTGCACGAGCACGACCTGCGGATTCATCTTCTATCTCGACCCGAAGATCGCTGTCGGAACGATCATTCGGGTCGACGAAGAGCGCATCGTGCTCGTGCGCCGCGCCATCGAGCCGGGATACGGCAAGTGGGTGTTTCCGGGCGGCTACGTGGATCGCGGCGAAGAGATCCAGCTTGCAGCCATTCGTGAAGCACGCGAGGAGTCGGGACTCGACGTGCAGATCGATCGCTTGATCAACATCTACTCATACCCGGGTCGCGCGCCGATTGTCGTCGTCTATGCCGCCACGCGTGTCGGAGGGGAACTGGCCGTCGACGATGAGGGGCTCGAGGCGAGAGCATTCGAGCCGGATGCGATTCCCTGGGAGGAGCTCGCCTTCCGAAGCACGCGCGAGGCGCTCACAGACTACCTCGAACGCAGAACCAAGACCTGAGGACTACGAGCGACGTACGCGGCCACAGAGACGCAGAGGCACAGAGAAATTCTTTTCAAGAGGTCACTGAATCAGCACGCGGCCGGGGGTCGTGTCTCTAATCTGGTTGAAAAGAAAAATGCCGTATCCTCCCGGTGACCACAAATCACCGAACGGTCGCCGGCTAGCGACCAAGGAGGAACGGCATGAAGAAGAGTACCAGAAAACGACGAGCGTCGAATCCA
>DASPWV010000670.1:0-3251 GCA_035637635.1 Vicinamibacterales bacterium
TCGAAGTAATGACTCTTCAACAGGTGAACCGGTGCAAGCTGCCACAGATAATCGATGCCGAAAAACTCGTGCGTGATGCCGGCCCGTGCAGCAAGCACCCTCGTCGCGGCGAACCACGCAAGCACGAACCACACGTCACCGCGTCGCACCATCGGTGCCCTCGATCCTGCGTACCATCAGCAGCATTGATGGATGCGTCAGCTGCGCAGGCGTCGCGATGCCGGGGATTCTACTTCAGACGTGGACGACCTCCATCACACGCGTGCGCCGCCGCGCAACGCGCCGCAGCAGTTTCGATGTCGGTGGTTGTGGCAACTCGTCACGCGCGACGGGCCGAATGAGTTCCGGTGTTCTTACACGGCCATGAATGGCTCCTTGGGAGCCTCGGCGCGTGGGCGATTGTTGTGCTCGTGCTTCAGGTTCCAAAGGCAATCGCCATGTACTCCGGCGCGGCTCGAGCGGGACGTGGCGTCGGCGCGATCGTGTCGCGGGCGCCCATCACGTCGCTGGTTTGCTAACCCTTTATTTGCTCGGCTTGCCAGCCGCAGCTCGGTCAGAGCGGAGGAGGTCGGCTGTCACGCTGCGCAGCAGATCGCGGCTCGTTCTGGTCGCGTTTTCCTGAATTCGTTGCACACGCGTTGCACAATGATTACGTTGAGCCTCGGCCCCTTCCGTCGACGATGCGAGTCTTTCCATCGAACGTCGCCGGCCAATGTGAGATCCATCCTGAAAGATGGCTTCAGAGACTGCAAGGCACGTTCATGACGGGTCGGGTCTGGCGGAGTGTGGGGTCTCCGACGTGGCCCTCGACAGAACGATGGAGGTGTCGGCAGCGAGTGACCCTAGAGCTCGACGTTGCGCCCGATGTGTTTACCGCGTGCGAATGGGTCGAGGGTGCGAAGCTGCCCCTGAGAGCGCGGCCCGCCTCTTCGCCTTGGCGTCGATCGAATAGCCAAACACGCACGTAGAGGGCCGCAACTTCGAAGTCAGTTGTCGCGGTTCATACCGTCGTGGAACTTCAGCGAGCGACCATCTCTCGGATAGCGCTGCAACAGCCCTTCTTCCTTCATCAGCTGCTCGATGGCGTCCATCTCCATCGGAACGAAGTCTGACACGATCCCTTTGCCTGTCTCGGTGATGACAATGAGATCTTCGAGGCGAATGTAAATCTTCTCCTCCGGCACGGTGAGCGCAGGCTCGATCGTGAAGACCATTCCGGCGCGCAGTGGACCGTCGTGCGGCCCGACGTCGTGCGTCGCCATGCCCACCCAGTGGCCAAGACTCGCGTCCGGGTCGTTGGCGGCACGCCGGTAGCCTTCGACGAACGAACGGGCCGCGGCCGCGTACGCGGGTTTCGAGAATCGCGTCTGCGTGAGAAGCTGGTCCATCATCTTCACCGCGTCCTGTACGATCGCCTGAGCGGTGACGTTCGGGCGAATCGCCTGCAGAACGGCTTTATAGCAACCGAGGTAGAAGCCGTACAACTCGCGTTGCCATGGACTGAACCTGCCATTCACCGGCATCATCCGGGTGAGATCGCTCATGTAGTACCCGACATCGGGCGCGAAGTCCATCAACAGAAAATCGCCGTCCTGCATCTGCCGCTTGCCCGCGTTGTAGTGCGGGTACCACGCATTCCGGCCGCTGGCGATCAACGAGTAGTACGCCTCGCCCTGTGCGCCATTGCGGTAGAAGATGTATTTCGCCATGGCGTCGAGCTCGTGTTCGTAAATCCCGGGCTCCGTCGAGCGCATCGCCTCCATCAGCGCCAGTCCCGAGAGCCGCGAGGCCTTTTTGATGAGCGCGATTTCGCGAGGGCTCTTGATCAGCCGCATGGTGTCGAGCGTTGGCGACAAGTCCCTGATCTCGAATTGTGGAAAACGGGCACGGAGCAGCTGCGCAAATGCGCCTTCGCGCGACGGGCGCCCGCCAAACGGATCTGCCGCGTCGTCTCCGACGGCGCGCACCGCGAGATCGCGGCTCATTGCGGCGCCCTCCGTCGGGTTGAGCGGCATAAACACCACGCGCGCCTGAGTGCGCGCGGCGCGGGCGAGATGCTCGGGCAATAAGTCGGTGCCAAACACCGCGTCGACACCGCTCAGGCGTTTGACTTCGTCAGCATCGTCTGCCGACAACAGCTTGCCTTCGCCGCGCTCACGCCCCTCGTTGCGATGCGGGAGGTAGAGCGACGTGCGCTTCGTCGCGCCGTCTAACAGCAGGTATGCATGCGGCACCTCGATGCCGCACAAGTAATAGAACTCGTTCACCTGGCGAAAACGCGTGTAGCCCTCGGGACTCGGCGCGCCCTGCACCAGGGCGACGCCGTTCGTCCCGATCGTTTTGTAGACTTGCGCTCGCCGCGCGGCGAATTCGTCAGGCGGAAAATCGGTGGTGAAGGGGGAGAACCCCTCCTGCGCAGACACGCTCAGCGGTATTGCGAGGGCAAAGACGATGGCAACTGTCTTGTGCTTCATCAAAGACTCCAAGGTTATGCGCGATTATGGTGCGTCCCGTCCGGCAAATCTGGATGGATACGCCCATATCGCCCAACCCGCTACGAGACAGGCTGGCTAGCAGTCATGCTGGTGGCAACCGCCCGGACGGCGGCGCAATTTTCGCGGGTGGCGACGGGGTTTGTCGGCGCATTCCGACGGATGCGTGCCGCGAGCGAGGAATGATGTCGTGTTCACTTCGATGATGACGTCGACTGCGACGGCCGCTGCCCGCTCACCAGGTAATCCACGATGTAAGTCGCAATCCAGTGCGTGCCTTCGTAGCTTGCGTCGTACATGGCCTTGATGCTGATGTTGGCGAGTGAGGTCGCGGCCTTGTGATAGATCGCCACACGCGGATCCGAGTCCGGCAGCGCCGCGGCGATGTCCTCCATCGCCCGCGCGCGGCTGACGCCGAGTCCCACCAGATGCGCCTTCGCGCCCAGCATGTCCGCTTTCTTCAATTCTTCGGCGGTGCCCGGCATTTCCATGTTGACGATGGTCAACGACTGAAACGCGGGTGTGCTCGGCGCTGGCATGAACTTGTCCAGCCATGACGCAAACGGCGCCGGCGGGGTGATGTCGCCCATGATGGCCGCTTCGACCAGACACGGCGAAAAGAAATCGGAGCCTGAAACCTCGACATTCGGCGCGCAGCCGTAGTCGTTTGCGAAGAACTTGCGCGCGCGCTCGGTGACCGCGGCTTCGAGCTCCTTGTCACCGACGGCGCGCGCGTACTCGTTCAGCAGCTTCAGCGCG
>DASPWV010000671.1:0-10601 GCA_035637635.1 Vicinamibacterales bacterium
AGTGACGAACGATGCGGATCGGCCGGCATCTGCAGTCGCGTCATCTTCTTCTGATCGATATCGATGACGACGCGGTGGATGGTAAAGATCTTCTCGTCGCCCGGGAGCGGGTACTTGTTGACGGTGAGCTTCGGGTGCCCGACGACGGTACTGACGTAGTACATCTCACCGACGCCACGCGAGTCGTGCTGAAACGTGGCGATCTTCTTCGAGTCGGGTGACCACACGACCACCGGTGTATCGCTCTGCACCCAACCGGCGTCATTGGTCGCGTAGCCGAAATCCTTCACGCCATCCATCGTGAGCTGTGTTTCCTGCCCCGTCGCGACGTCGCGTATCCACAAGTTGTAGTCGCGGATGAACGCCGCGCGCTTGCCGTCCGGTGAGAGCACCTGCGCTCCGCCGGCGGCCCCACGGCCGCCACGGCCGCGCGTGGTCTCGCGCGCAGAGGTCGCGGCGTCCTGGGTGCACACGCTCGTTTGGCGATCGCACTTCCACTGGCGATCTGCCACCGAAAAGGCGACGGACTTGCCGTCGCTCGACAATTCGAATTGGCCGAAGGGCAGCGTCAGTGCGGTGTAACTGTTTCCGGTGGCTGTCGACAGCGCCGCGGCAATCGCACCGTGATCGAACGCCGGCTCTCGTGACCCGCGGACAGGGTCGACCAGGATGAATTCGCTGCCGCCCGGAATGGTGTTGCGATACCAGAAGCGATCGGACCGATCGCCGGGAAGCCAGTTTGGTCTGACCGAGGCCCGGAACACCAGCGGCGCCGTGTTGTACGACATCCATCGCTCGGCGCGCGCGTAATCGTCTGCCGTCAGACGGACGCGCGTCGTGTCGCCCTGCTGGGCGACGAGAGGCGTGCCGCAGACGCAAAGTCCAACCACGAGAAGTGCCAAACGACGCATGCAGTCCTCCAGATCGACACTCTACCGCATCAATTATCATTGGCGCGATTGTCCGCACGCGCGATTGAAAGCCGTCACGGCGCCCTCGCGAGGCCTCTTATTCACTCCCCACTGATCGCACGGCTCGTCATCGTCGGCGCGGCCTGTGCTCTTGCTCTCACCATGTGGCTTTGGCCGGCTTCGATTCACATCGTCGCGTGGCCGCCGGATGGTCCGCGGCGGATTGCAGTGTTTTCGCCGTTCATGCGCCTGGCGTGGCTCGGCGCCGCACTCGGTGCTGGACTGCTGGTTGCGTTTTCGACCAACACGCCGGCCGGGCTACGCAGCCGCATGCGAATCCTCGCGCCTCTGCTCCTTCTATTGCTTGTCGCCGTTTCTTATCTGCCCTGGCTGCCCGATCGCGTCCCGCTGCTTCTGATCTTTGCGGGTCCCGTACGGTGGATTGTTGTGGCGTTTGCGGCCTTCGTGATGGCCGGGCGTATCGCGCAGCAGTACGGTTCGCCCACGCTGCAGTGGCCACGCGTGACGGCACGCGCGGTGTTTGTCGTGTCGCTGACAGTTTATGCGCTGTTCGGGATGCGATCGCTGGCCACGATTGGGCTCAAAGGCGACGAGCCGCATTACTTGCTCATCACGCAGAGTCTCTTGCGCGATGGCGATCTGCGAATCGAAAACAACCACCGGAATCGCGACTACCGTGTGTTCTCGCGCGAGGAGCTTCCGCCCGACTACTTGCAGCGCGGCAAAGACGGTGCGATCTATTCGATTCACGCGCCGGGTCTGCCAGCCGTGCTTCTCCCCGCATTTGCCATGGCGCATCAGTACGGGGCGGTCCTGATGCTGTGCGTATTCGGAGCGCTGGCGGCCGCGGGCGTGTTTGAGCTCGCGTCGATGGCGGCACGTCCGCCCATCGCGCTCGCTACATGCGTGGCGATTGCGCTGACCGTCCCGTTTGTCCCATATGCATGGCAGGTGTTTCCGGAGATGGCCGGCGCCGCGATTGTCGCGTGGGCGGCAGTCTGGCTCGTCCGCACGGAAATCAAACCGGCTGCATCGTGGTTCGCGCGCGGGGTGTGTGTCGCCCTGCTCCCCTGGTTCCACACGAAATTCATCATTCTCCTGGCGGGTCTCGCAGCGCTGTTTGGGTGGCAACTCAGAAAGCAGATGGGCGCTGTCGCTGCGCTGCTTGCGCCCATCGCAGTGTCGCTGCTGGCGTGGTTCGCGTTCTTCTACACCATCTATGGCACCTCTGATCCGCAAGCGCCTTACGGCACCTACGCGCGCGATTGGGTCAAGCTCGCGTTCGTGCCGCGCGGCGTCCTCGGCTTGCTTTTCGATCAGAAGTTCGGTCTCGTCGTGTATGCACCCGTTTACCTCCTCGTTCCTGTTGGCGCGTGGCTCGCGCTCCGACCGAATCCGTGGCGATGGCGGGTGGTCGCCGCCACGCTGCTGGCGAGCGCATACATCGTCAGCACCGCGCGCCTCTACATGTGGTGGGGCGGGTGGAGCGCACCAGCTCGATTCCTCGTCCCGGTGTTGCCGCTTGCCGCCGTGCCCTTGGCGGTCGCCCTCGAATGGGCCCGCGCGACGCGAGGGCGCGCCATTGTCTGGACACTTCTCGCGAGCAGCCTCACGATCGCGCTGGTCAGCGCAGCCGTGCCCGGCCAACTGCTGCTGTTCAGCGATGCTCACGGCATCTCGCGCCTCGCCGCAAGCATCCAGGGCAGCGCGCCTCTGACCGCCACGCTGCCGACGTTCACAGAAAACGAATGGCGGCCGCAGTCGCTGATCCCGCGCGGCTACGACGCACGCACTCGGCAGGAAATCGCTGTCCGCGGACGCCTCACGTTGCTGGACAGGTTCCAAGCGACGGGACGACAGCCATTCGATTACGCGCAGCGAAGAGCCCTCACGCGGGAAGAATGGCTGCGCGTCGGCAGCCTGACCGCGGATCTCGATCGTTCGAGCGCCGAGCATCCGCCGGTGCCGGCAGTTGTCACCGAGCGCGTGGCTACTGGTGTCGTCGTCGCGTATATCGACGATCACACCTATCCTGAAGGTGGCGTGTTTTGGACGAAAGGTACCGAGCGTGGAACGGTGCTTGTGAACCCCGGCGGCAATTCACAACTCGTCCTCGTTGTACACGCAGGCCCGGACGGCGCGTTGGTGCTGCTCCGCGTGAATGGGTTGCCAACCGAGATGCGATTGACGGTAAATGAAACACGCGAGATCGAGCTCGACATTCCTGCAGCTGTGCTCTGGGTGCCTATCTCGGTGCAATCCTCCACCGCATTTCGGCCGGCCGACGTGGACCCTCAAACAGCCGACCAACGGCTTCTTGGCTGCCAGGTCAGAGTTCTGGTCCGGTGAGGCATAATCAAACACATCGGTTTCGAAATGCCAGACGAGATCGCTCAGCCCGCACCTGAAAATCCCACAAAGGGCGAGACTGCACCCAAAAAGAAGAAAAAGAAAGTCCGCAGCGCCTGGATCTCGTTTGGCGGGCGTGTGATTGCCCAAATTGTTGGTGCTGCCGCAAGCGTCGTCCTCGGTATCGTCGTCGTTCAGCACGCGCAGCGAAGAGCAGAGGCTCCGGCGGCCGCCTCGACCAGCCCACCCGTCGTTCCGCGCGCCGCTATGGCAACACGCCCGTCAGGAGAAATTGCCCTCGCTGTTCTTCCACTCGATAACTTTTCTGCGGACGCCAAAGAAGAGTACTTCGCTGATGGAATGACCGAGGCGCTGACCGCCGAACTCGCGCAGATCTCCGGGCTCCACGTGATTTCACGCACGTCGACGATGAGATACAAGCAGCAGCGGAAGTCGATTCCCGAAGTCGCGGAGGAGCTCGATGTGGACTTCGTCGTCGAGGGCTCGGTCGTTCGCGCGAACGAACGCGTGCGGGTGACGGCGCAGCTCATTAACGGGCGCACCGACGAGCACGTGTGGGCGCGAAGTTACGATCGCAGGCTGCGGGATGTTCTGTCTCTCCAGGCAACGGTCGCCGCGGCCATCGCCAGCGAGCTCAAAGGTGTTCTGGCAGCGCCGGCGGCCGCGGTTCGCAAGCCTGTCGATCCCGCGGTGTACGATCTGTATCTGCGCGGCCGTCACGCGTGGGCACTCAGAACGCCGGAAGGTTTCGAGAACGCCGTCAAGTACTTCACCGAGGCGACAAGACGGGATCCGGCGTTCGCTCTCGGCTACGCAGGTCTCGCTGACACGTACGTGCTGTACCCCACCGCCAGTCTCGGCGATACCTCGAGCGACAACTACGAAAGAGCCAGGACCGCTGCCGAGAAGGCGCTGGCCCTCGACGAGGGACTCGCCGAAGCGCATACGTCGCTCGGTGCGGTGGATTTCTTCGGCAAACACGATTTTGCCGCCGCATCGCGAGAGTTCGAGCGCGCCTTTCAATTGAACGCCCACTACCCGACCGCACATCAGTGGTACGCGATTGCGCTGTCCGAGCAGGGAAAGCATCAAGAGGCCGCACGTCACGCACGCGAGGCCGTCGACGAGGATCCGCTCAATGGGACGATGCATCAGGCGCTCGGCCTGGTCCTTTATTACGCCCGTCAATACGATGCGGCGGTCAAGTCCGAGCGACGAGCGCTGGCGCTGAACGCGCAGTTGCCGCTTGCGCGAGTGGTCGAGGCGAAGAGCTTGATTCTGCAGGGCAAGCCCGACGAGGCGATTAGCGTGTGCGAGCAGGCGCCGGTGCCGCGAGCGGCTGATGTGGAATTGACGCTCGCCATCGCACACGCACGGGCTGGACGGCGCGAGAAGGCAAACGAGATTTATCAAAGACTCGCGCGCAGTGCGCCGCAGTCGGACGTGCTGCCGGCTCAATGGTACGCGGCGACAGGGAATTATGACGCCGCCTTCGATGCTCTCGCGGCGTCACAAGCGACACTTCCTTCGATGCTCCGAGTCGATCCGCTGTTCGATGACCTGCGCGCGGATCGCCGGTTTGCGGCGGCCATGGGCGCCGAGAAAACCAGATAGGGGCGAGCACGCGTCGCCCTATTTGCAATCGATACAACGCCGGTCGTCAGGCGAGGCACGGCTCGCCCCTATTTGGCTCGCCCTTTGAATCCAGACGTCAGCATCTCCACTTTGAAAGCCGCGCCGCGGCCCACGACGTACAGCGTCTTTTTGTCCTTGCCGGCAAAGGCCAGATTCTGCGGCGCGCGCGACAACGGAATGATGCCAAGCGGTTTGCCTTTCGCGTCGAAGACTTCAACGCCGCCGGACGTTGCGACGTAGACACGTCCCTCGTTGTCAATCGCCAGGCCGTCCGCGCCGGCGGCCATTGCGCCACTCGCGTTTTTGGTGAGCGTCTGATATCTCGCGAAGTTCCTGCGATTCGTTACGGTCCCGTCTGATTTGATATCGAACGCGAGCAGGTACTCTCCGTTGCTGTTGTTCACATACAGCGTTTTCTCGTCGGGACTCAATTGAATGCCGTTCGGGCGCTCGATGTCCTCAGCAATCTTGATCGCCTTGCCGCCAGGAGGGATGTAGTACACGGCGGGCGCAAGCGGCGCCGGGGGCGGAGCAGGCGCGCCCGCCGGGGGCGCGTTCGGCCCCGGCTCGCTGAAGTACACGCCGCCTTTCTTGTCCACCACAAGATCGTTGGGACGGCCGAACGGCTTGCCTTCGAAATTGTCGGCGAGCACGGCCTCGCTGCCTTTCGGATAGAGCACACCGATCTTGGTCTGTCCTGGAGTCGTCTGCACGGAGATCAAGCGGCCTTTGGCATCGAACGCGAGCCCGTTCGATCCGTTTGTGTTCTCGAGAAACACCGATGTCGTGTCGTCCGGTCCAATACGCGTGACGCGATTGGCCTGCGTCTCGGTGAAAATCACGCTGCCGTCGGGCATCGCGATTGGCCCCTCGGTGCCTTGAAAGCCAGACTTGATCACCTTCACCGGCGTACCGCCCTTTACCACACCCGGAATGTCCGGCGCGACGGTGTCGGTGGGCGGCGCCTGCTGTTGGGCGGGTTGTCCGCCGCGGCCTTGCGCAAGCGGTGCAGATGGCAGCGTTACGAATGCGACGACAACGATCAGCAACAATCTAGTCATGCGCCCCCCGATCGCGGAACGGAGCCCCGCGCGACATGCCCTTATTAGGTACGGCCTCCATCACCAGCCGCAGCGCCTCATTTGTCGCGCTCCGCGCGCGGCGCTCACCGCGCGCGTGGCCCATGCGCACGATGACCAATTGATGTGACGGAACGATGAAGGTGTTCTGCCCGCCCGCGCCCGCCGCAAAGTACGCGTCGCGCGGCAGGTTCCACGCGCCATCGCCGTTCACCCAGAACAACCCGCCATAGACCGGCCGCGACCACGCGGGCGCGGGCGTGCTGACGAACTTGGCCCAGCCCTCGGGCAGCACACGGACCCCTTGCCACATCCCGTCCTGCAGATACAACTGTCCGAGTCGCGCCCAGTTGCGTGCCGTGCCGTAATCGTAACCCGTGATCAAAAAGTTGCCGTATGGATCCGTCTCCAGCACCTGCCGTCGAATGCCGAGGCGATCGAACAGCGCGCGCTGCGGCCACGTCAGAAACTCCTCGCCGCGCTTCGTGACGGCAAGCTTCGCAAGATACATCAGCGTGAGCGGATCGCTGTTGCGGTAGCGTCCCTGCGTGTTCGGCGGAAACTGCAGCGGCTGGTGCACCGAGTAGTCGTACGAATTCACCGCGCCCGTATACATGTAAAAGTGATCGGGATAACCCTTGTCGGGGGTGTAATCCGGATCCTGCGTCGCAATAAACCGCAAGCCGCTGCTCATGTGCAGAAGATCTATGACGCGGATCTTGACGCGCGGATCACCGGACGTCTGCCACTCGGGTACAGGCGCCGGCTGCTCGAGTGAGTAGACGCCGTCTTTGACCAGCAGCGCGAAGAGCGTCGACGCGATACTCTTCCCCATCGACCAGCTTTCGAGCTGCGTGTCCTTCGTGATCCCGGGCATATACCGCTCGGCGACGATGTAGCCCCGATACAAGACGACGAACGCCGCCGTGAGTGCTTCGGGATCCGCGAAAGCCGCGTTCACGGCTGCATCGAGCTTGGCTCGATCGATGTCCAGGGAGGGCGTGTGCGGTTCTGCGTCGCCCAGCGGCCAGGCGTGGCTCGCCGCGTCGGGCAGCGTTGTCTTGACGGCGACGGGTTTGAAAAAGATCTGAGACCCTTTGCGATCGGGGGTGTGGATGATGCATCCCTGATCGCCGTAAAAACCTGCTTCGCGTGTGATGCCGTCCAGCGACATGCGCGCCGTTTTGCGCTCGCGATCGATCGACCACGTGGCTTTGTGCGCCGGCTCGGCGGAGGGCATGAGGAACAGGCCGCTGTTCATCGCCGCCTCCGCGGGGTCGCGACCGGAGACGAACACGGCGGAACAGAGAACCTTCGCATACCCGGCGAGACCGAGCTCGAGGGCCGTGCCTTGCGGCCGGTATTGAGGGGGACGCGCGTCTTGCCGAGCGCCAGCGACGATGGTAACCGTCGCCGCGAACGTGACTAGGAATGCAGAGCTCAGGGTTCGACGCATTCCGCGGCCCTTCCATTTCACAGGCGTCAGGCGGCTCAGTTGCCGGTTACCGGTCGCCAATTCAAAGTTGAAGATCAACTCAGACGTCCTGCAACTCGAAAACTAAACTCTGAAGTGGAAACTGGCAACCGGAAACTTCTAGCGGGAAAACTCAATCATCTGATCCGACTTGCCGGTAAGGAAAAATCGCGCCCGCTGGCCAGCCAGTTTATCCGTCCCGCTGCCCACGTCGAGTCCGACCACCTGCGGATACCAGCCACCGCCGCTCATCAGTTTTTTCGGCGCGCTCCACGCCGATGGATCGTTCAGGGTGCGCGCATACGCGATGTAGATCCCCTCGTTGTCGAAGTTTTCGTTGCGTGCGCGATTCAGCAACATCACGTACTGCTCGAGATAGCTGTTCCAGTGGATCGATGGTCCCCAGAACGCATCGGTGAGCGGGTCGCCGTCGTGCCAGGGTCTCATGACTTCAACGAGCGCCGTGCCAGCCGGGTATTCCCACCGCGGCGCGCTGTCTTCGTCGTCGAACACCTCGCGGGGCGGAATCCACGCGCCATGCTGCCAGACGGCGAACGCGCCGGTCGGATTGTCGCGATCTGTCCAGGCCAGCCGGGCCACCGACACGCCTTGCGCGGTGCGCGGCTTCGAGTACTGACTGAAAAACAAATACAGATTCTGCTTCTCTTCGTCCAGCATCGCGCTGAGATCGCCGACACCCCCGAGGATGAAACGGTTGGTCGATGAGCACGCGTAGCTCGACGGAGGAGCCTCCAGCACCGGTCCGAGGTCGCGCCAGGTTTTGCCGTGATTCTCCGATATCGCAGCGCCAATTCGAGGAATCGCGCGGTCGGGACGGCCGCAGACATCGGCCGGCACTTCGTGATGGTAATAGCCGTACCACGTGTCTTCATCGTCAGCAATGACGGTTTCGATCCAGATTCCGTAGCCAGGATGCGGTACGAACTCGACGGAATTAGTGACGCGTCGCAGCCGGTCCAAATCGCGGCCCGCGAGCAGCGATGGAACACCGCCCCATGAGGCCAACGCAAACAGTCGCGGCGTGCCGTCGACGAGATCCCACGTCATCGGCATGTTCGAATCGACATCGTCCGGGACGACGAGTCGAGGCGCCTCGACGAGGCGTGCGGAGGGAAGCGCAGTGCCTTGGGCACCGAGTCCCGCGACCACGGCGAGGGCAGTCAGTGCGGTCACAGCAAGACGCGTCGGCTGAGCCATAGACGAAGAAGGGCGGCACGGAGTCGGTCCGAGCCGCCCTTGTGCTTACCGTCGGGCCCGGTGTGATGTTTACAACGCGGCCTGCTTTCGAAAGCCCTCGCAATCCTCAAAACGTGAACCGTGCCGTCACCTGAAGAGTGCGCGAGTAGTTCGCTTGCGCGGTAACGCGGCCGAAGTTCGCGTTGCCGGCTGCGGTGCTGAACAGCGCCGCATACCAGGGATTGTCGAACAGATTGATGATTTCGAGCCGCAATGTCGCGCGCCGATCGCCACCGACTCGAACATCCTTGTTGATCGCCATGTCGGTCGTGCTGCGCCACGGTGAGTACGCGTCCAGCAGCCGCGGTGCGTCGCCAAATGTGCCTGCTGGGGCTTGCGAGAACGCGTCGGGATTCAGATAGAGGTTGTCATCCGGATTCTTCCGCAGCCGGTCAGTGATGCTGCCTGGCACCTGTACCGCGACACCGGGCACCATGTTCGGCCGCTGGTTGGCACCGAGCAGGTTTGTGTTGTTCGTCGATTGACTCACGCCCAGCGGGAAACCACTCTGCATTTGAATCACGAGCGACACGGTCCAGCCGCCTGCCAGCCAATTGCCGACACCCTCTTTCAACCAGCGCTGCCCCGCGCCAAAAGGCAAGCGGAAAATGGGACTCGCGACAAGTTTGTGCGGCGAGTCCAGCCTGCTGCGGCCGTATTCAGCGTCGAGATTGAAATACGGCGATCCTGGAATCGCGGTGTAGTGGTTCAGGATGCCGGGTGCGTTCGAATAGTAGTTGCCCTGGCCAAACTGGTTGTCGTCGAGACGGCTGTACGTATAGCTGATTCGACCGCCCCACCAACCCGTTGGCCGCTTCGTCACCTGGATCACGCCGGCGTGATACTGCGATCGAGCCATCGTGCCGAATGCCAGGTACACGTTGTCGAATTGCGGAAACGGCCGAAGCAGCTGATTGCGCTGAATCGTCGTGCGCGTGGCAAACGACGCGGCACCCGGCACACCGAGGAACGGATTTGGCACGGTCTGGGTCAGCAGGTTGACGCCATTGACGTTGTTCAGCGGCAGGTATTTCGGATCCACCTGGTTGATGTTGATCTGAGTCGTGGTGCCAGTCGAGGAGCCGCCGAATGTGAGGTGATGCCCGATTGCCCCCATGTACGTCAATCCGATGCTCATGTCGTGAGGCAACTGGCGCTGTATGTCAGCGGAGTACTGATGCACGCGCGGCGCGTCCCTGTCTGGATCGACGAGAGTTACTGCTGTGCTCACGCCGGTGAGCAGCCCGTTTGCATTACCCGAAATCGGCGTGAGCCCACTCGGAAATGGATTGTCGATCGTCGTAATCGGGATTAACGTGTTCTGCTGCAACGACGTTGTCTGCGAGTAGCCGGCCGCACTCTGCACTCCAGACTGCCATGGCGCCCAGAAAATACCGTAACCGGCGCGAACCACGGTTCTGGAGTTCAGGCTATACGCCATTCCCAGGCGCGGAGACGGTTTGATCTTCGGGGGAGATCCCACGTGGTCGGACGCACCGTTTTGTCCGGCGAAGACAAGACCGCCCATCACCTGCCGCGCCGGCGTACCCGCCACAGGATCCGCGGGAATGGTGACATTCAACGGACTCACGACGTTGCGATCGAAGTCGACGATGAGATTGTTGTTGCGCTCGGCGAGGCCGGTCTCGTGTTCCAGCCGCACGCCATAGTTCACAGTCAGCTTCTCGTTCACTCGCCAATCGTCCTGTACGAATACGCCGTAATAGCGAACGTACTCGTTGTACGGACTTGCAAGCGTCAGGCTGCCCGATGCTGGATAGCCGAGAAGGAGGTCCGCGACCGCGTTTTGACTCAGCGCGTTCGGGTTATTGGCATTGCTGCCGGTGAATCGGC
>DASPWV010000672.1:0-1815 GCA_035637635.1 Vicinamibacterales bacterium
TGGATTCGACGCTCGTCGTTTTCTGGTACTCTTCTTCATGCCGTTCCTCCTTGGTCGCTAGCCGGCGACCGTTCGGTGATTTGTGGTCACCGGGAGGATACGGCATTTTTCTTTTCAACCAGATTAGAGACACGACCATTGAACGTCCAGGTTGAAACTCGACTCTGTGACTCTGTGTCTCTGTGGCTTCGCCGCTCGTCGCTGGCTTCGTCCTCGCTTGTCACCAAGGCGGGCCGAGAAAGCCCACGTACACGAAGAGGGCGGCGAGTGCCGAATGCAGCAGGTTGTCCGCCAGGTTGACATGCATCAGGCCGAACAGATCGGCGTGCACGAATCCGACAATGGCCAGAGCCAGGTAGCCGATGCCGAAAATGCGGCCCAATGTCCGCATCACGCCGAGGCCACGCATCGTCGCGACAAGCGTGATCGCGCCGGTCGTCAGGTGGACGATGTTGTGGAGCGTGTTGACCTCGAACATCCCGAGAACCGGGCTCGGCATGACGAACCCCAGCATTCCTACGATGACGAGCACTGCGGCCAACAGCAGATAGATGTTTTTCATCATCGGCTCACGTTGAATTCATATGTCGGTCCGTTCACCACAGGTGTAAGCTCTCGCTTTCACCTCTCAAAACAGACATGGGCGCACATACCAACTTGATTCATCGTGGCGAGCGGCCCCGCAGCTCGGGATCGGTCCCATTGACGACGCCAATTTACGAAACGGCGACGTTTGTTTTCAACTCGGCGAAGGATGTCGAACGATATCAGGACGGCAGTCTCCAGGCGTTCCTCTATTCGCGCTACGAGAATCCGACCATCGTCGCAGTGGAAGAAAAGCTCGCGGCGCTCGATGGCGCGGAGCAATCGCTCGTCTTCAGTTCCGGAATGGCGGCGACGTCGACGGCGCTCTTCACCCTGCTGAGCGCCGGAGACGAGGTGGTGTGCGCATCCGCCATTTACGGCGGCACGTTCCATTTGATTGAGCATCTGCTGCCGCGGTTTAGCGTGGAGCGCCGCTTCGTTTCGCTCGAAGAGTTGAGCGAACCGGACGCGGTGATTGGCCCGAAGACGAAGCTCGTGTGGTTTGAGTCGCCGATCAATCCGACGCTCCGATGCGTGGACATTCGACGTGTCGCAGCGGCGTGCAGGAATGCGGGCGTGCTCTCGGGCATCGACAATACGTTCGCGAGCCCTGTGAACCAGCAGCCGATTGCGCTCGGCATCGACCTCGCGATGCAGAGCGCGACGAAGTATCTCAACGGCCACAGCGACGTGACCGGCGGCGTCCTCTCCGGATCTCACGCGCTCCTCGACCCAATTTCAAAAGCACGCCGGCTCCTCGGCGGCGTGATGGATCCACAGCCCGCGTACGCTCTCGGCCGCGGCCTCAAGACGCTGCCGCTGCGCGTCGGCCGCCATAACGCAAACGCGTTGGCTGTCGCGCAATTCCTGGAAGGCCACGATGCCGTTGAGCGCGTCTTCTATCCGGGACTGGCATCGCACCCCGATCACGACATCGCGAAACGGCAGATGTGCGGGTTTGGCGGAATGGTCTGCGTCGACCTGAAGGGCGGGCAAGCCGCCGCGTATCGCGCATTCGATCGCTTGACGGTCATTCAGCGCGCGGCGAGCCTTGGCGGCGCCGAGAGTCTCTGCAGCCTGCCGATTCTCACGTCGCAGTACGGACTGACCGACGACGAGCTCAGAAAGGCCGGCGTCAGCCGCGGGATGATGCGTCTCTCGATTGGACTTGAAGATGTCGAGGATCTAATCGCGGATTTATCGCAGGCGCTGGGGTCGGACGGGTCGGAC
>DASPWV010000673.1:0-1877 GCA_035637635.1 Vicinamibacterales bacterium
CGGTGGGAGAAGCGCCACAGAGACACAGAGAGCACAGAGGAGGCTCTGTGTCCTCTGTGCCTCTGTGGTGAAACAACACACCGCGAGCAGCACGACCACGAACGGAAGAGCGCGATCGATCGGCGTGCTGTCGGGCGCCACGAAATATGCGGCAATCGCGGCAACGAGCGCAAAGGCCGCGCTACCGCGCAACTTCGTGACCACCCGGCTGCCGGACCCAGTCGGGATCGAATCCTTCGATCGTTTCAGCAGTGAGGTCAGCAGTGTAGATCAGCCGCGCGTCGCCGGTGAGGTGCACGTCGCGGACTTCATTTCCATCGCGCGTGAACGAGACCTGCAGCGCGATGCCGCTGCGCGTCAGCACGGAAACCGGCGAGGAAACTTTGCCGAAGAACGCGCACGTGGCAACCGATGCGACGACGCCCGATCCGCACGAGAGGGTCTCTGCTTCCACGCCGCGCTCGTACGTTCGAACCTCGATCGAGTGCTCGTCGCGCACGTTGACGAAATTCACGTTCGCGCCGCCGTCGGCCTTCAGCTCAGGATGGTCCCGAGTGGCGCGGCCGAGGGGGACGATATCGAGGAACCACAAATCCGCATCCGCGAATACAACGTAGTGCGGCACTCCGATGATGATCGAGCTGCCGCGAATCACTTTGTCGTCGACCCGCAACGGCCGCTCCGCACGGAATGACCTCGGCGGCGCCAATGCCAGCGTCACCACCCCCTCCCTCACCTCCGCCCCCACCAACCCGGCGTCGGTCTCGATGGTCATCTTGTGCGGCGCGATTCCGTTCAGCACGGCAAATCGGGCGGCGCAGCGCGTGCCGTTCGCGCAAAACTCGCCGAGGGAGCCGTCGTTGTTGTAGTAGCGGATGCGGAAATCGGCGTGCGTTGACGGCTCGACAAGGATGAGACCGTCGGCGCCGACGGAGAGGTGCGCGGTACAGATTTTTCGTGTCAGATCGATCGCATCCCCTACCCTCCCGGCGCGATTGTCGATGATCACAAAGTCGTTACCGCCGCCGGCCATCTTCGAGAATCGCAGCGGATCTTCTTTCATCGCTTGTGTTTGGCGTGCGGCCATCGGAATTTTCGCCGGGGCGGAGGGTTTGAATCCGCCGGTCCGTATTCTCGCACGCAACCCTCGTGCGCGTAACGAGGGGAGCGGCTGGGCCGTCGATATCCACGGAGGAACGTGTTGAAAATGCTCACCCGCAGTGTCGTCGCCGCCTTCTTGTGCGCAGCGGCGGCCGCCGCACAGCAGCCACAGCCCCAACCGCAGCCGGCCGAAATCCCCAAGCTGACCGAAACGATGGACATTCGGGTCATCAATGTCGACGTCGTCGTCACCGACAAAAAAGGCAATCCGGTCTCCGGCCTCACCAAAGATGATTTCGAGCTTTACGAGAACGGCGTCCCGAAAAAAATCTCGAACTTCTACGAAGTGGAAGGCAAGAAGGCGCTGAACGTGGCCATCACGCCTGCTCCTGGTGCGCAGGCCGAGGCCCAGGTGGCGGCAGCGAAGGAAGAGATTCCGGAGAACATGCGCCGCCGGATCATCTTCTACATCGACAACCTCTCGCTGGCGCCGTTCAACCGAAATCGCGTTTTCAAGGAAATGAAGGAATTCGCGAAGAACACGCTGCGGCCCGGCGATGAAGCGATGATCGCCACGTTCAATCGCAGCATGAAAATCCGACTGCCCTTCACGCGCGACACCGGTGCAATTCAAACGACCCTGGACATGATCGCCGGCGAATCGGCCATGGGGCTTTCCAACCGCAGCGAGTCGCGCGACGTCATGAAGCGAATCCAGGACGCGACGAACTATGACGAAGCGGTCGCGCAGGCGCGCTCGTACGCCGAGTCCGTGA
>DASPWV010000674.1:0-2856 GCA_035637635.1 Vicinamibacterales bacterium
GCATCGCGTCCGAAAACGTCAGCGTCCTTCGTTCAGGAAAGAAGACATTCCCGTCGAGCAGGTGAGCAGGATCGCTCCGCAACTGGTGCGCCACTACGCTCACACGCCACACATTGAAGAGCGAGTCTTCACCGGTCGGAAGCACGGGTTTGAAGACGTTCACGAGTGGATATGTTGCGGCTGCGATCAGAACGAAGAAGAGCAGCGCGATTTTCAACCGGCGCGCGTCCATCGGCAATAGCTGCTGTTTATCTACGAGGGTCGCGCACGTCCGGCACGTGATAGCGAGACAACAACGCGGCGATCTCGCGGCGCTCAGTTCGCGAACGTCGTTCGACTAAACCGACGCTCACTCGTGTTCGGAGCGCCACCGCCGGGGTCCCCGCCGCGCGATTTCCAGCGCGGTGGGGTGGAAGCGGCGTCAAGAAGCTCGAACAACGCCAGTTTCGGCCCAGACAATCGAATCACCTCGTTGTTACGATTCTCAACACAAGTGAATTGAGGGGTTAGATATGTGCGCGAAGCGGCTCGTGCATGCGTCTGCCATGCTCGAGCGACATCAACACAATATCGGAAGTCACCGGCGATCGTCGAAACACGTCTACGCCAACCGCGCTGGAGATTGCATTCAACACCGCGCCGAAGCCGGCGCCGACGGGCGGCTCGCCGACGCCTCGTGCGCCGACGGGCGTCTCCGGATCGGCAACGTCGAGCGCGAGTGTGGGCATGTTGAGCGGAATGTCGAGAATCGTGAGCGGCTTGCTGTAATGGAATCGCCGCGCAAGCGATAAACCGTAATGCGGATCGTAGACGAGCTTCTGACAGAGCGCGTGCGCCGCGCCCAGACAGATGCCGCCGTTGATTTGGCCGTGAAGGCTTCGCGGATTGACGACCGTTCCGACGTCGGCAACGCTCAGAAAATCGACGAGCTGCACTTTACCCGTCTCGACGTCCACTTCCACTTCGGCAAACCCAATCACAAACGAGTAGGTGTCGCCGTCACGTGGATAGCTGTCCTTGGCGACGCCCATCAACCCGAGGCCGGCGAGATTCTTCGCCGCGGCCTTCGTCACGGCGTGAACGTCATCGGGCAGTTCATGGCCGTCGTACTTTCCACCGAGATCGATCGCCCGTTTCGCCGCCTCGGCGTAGCTCACGCGACGCTCAGGAGCCGCCCGGCGATAGACGCGCTCGTCGCCCAGTTCGTAATCCTCGGGCTTACCACCCAGATCGTGTGCGGCAATCTCCTGGAGCTTTCGCTTTGCGTCCATTGCCGCGGCATGGTTTGCGCGCGTCATGGCATGCGTGGTCTGACTGCCCACCGAAAGGCACGACCAGGGCAAACTCTTGCTCGTATCCCCCCAAATGACGTCGACCTTCTCCCACGGCACTGCCAGGATCTCTGCGGCGACTCGTGCGAGATCGATGACGGAATGCGTGCCGAGATTACCGACACCCGACTGCACGTACAGCCGGCCGTCGGGTCGTATCGTCATCAGACCATCGTGACCAACGGATCCCGATCCATGCGGCCCGACAGTGACGCCGATGCCGCGAACCTTCGATCCTTGGCGCTGGCCTGCACGCGCCTTGCGTTCATTCCAGCCAAACTGCTCCATGCCGCGATCGAGCGCTTCCCGTACAAAGGCGCTGGTGACATGACGACGCTGACCGTTTGCCGGTGGACCATACGTCGCCTTGCCGGATGGCGCGTTGATCTTGCGAATCTCGACTTGATCGAGACCGAGCTTGACAGCGCCCTTCGTGATGGCGGGCTCGATAATGCCGTTGGCCTGCATCGGGCCGGGCGACCGCTGCTGGGTCCGCGGCGGAGTGTTCGTCAGGACGTTGACTGCGCGCCACCGCATCGCCTCCGGTTGATAGATGAGCGACGCAGCATTTCCGGCAGAGCGGTGGTCGCCCATTGGCCCGTACGGGCCGTTGTCCTGGACGATGAAGAGATCGAGCGCGGTGATGCGGCCATCGCTTCGAAAGCCAATCTTGACGCGGCCGGTCATGTTGGTGCGCGCGCGCCCGAAGTAGCTCTCCTCTTCGCGGCTCACACGCATCATCACGGGCGCATTGGCCTTCTTCGACAGCATCGCCGGAATGGCCATCGACACCGCGCCGGCGCCTTTGCTGCCGAACCCGCCGCCCGTGTACTCGCAGATCAGCACAACCTGCGATGAGTCGATGCCGCACCAGCGCGCAATGCCATCAACGGTGCGCACCACACTCTGCGTCGAGCCGTGCAGATAGAGCTTTCCGTTCTGCCAGTACGCCATCGCGCTGCGGGTTTCCATCGGATGATGACCCGTGGACTGCACGACGAATGTTTCATCGACGACGAGCACTGCGTTCTTGAACCCGGCATCGAGATCGCCAAACGACCACTCCTCGGTCGCTTTGCCGAGTGGCAGCCGGCCGTGTTGTTCCTCTTCGAAGTCCTCATCGGTCCATTTGATTGTCTGGATCTCCGGCCGCGGCGGCTGTCCTCCTTGTCCACCGCGTCCGCCACCTGCGGGCGCCGGCACCCATACGTTGCCTTCGGTGCGCGCGTTTGGACTTCCGGGCCGAAGGCTTTCGACTGGATCGATCACAAAGGGAAGCGGCTCGAGATCCACATGGATGCGCTCGATGGCGTCAGCGGCGGTGAGCTCGTCCACTGCCGCCACCGCGAGAATTGGCTCGCCGGCGTACAGCGGCTCGTTCGTCAACGCGCGTTCGGCGCCGCCGAGGTCCGGCAAATCGTCTGCCGTAAGAATGGCTCTCACGCCAGGCATGGCCAGCGCTTCTCGCGTTTCCATGCCGAGAACGCGTGCATGCGGCATCGGGCTCAACAGCAATTTGCAGAAG
>DASPWV010000675.1:0-2054 GCA_035637635.1 Vicinamibacterales bacterium
AATCACAGTTCAACCGCGCCACCGATGCGCGCCGGCAGCCCGGGTCGACATTCAAACCGTTCGTGTATCTCGCCGCCTTCGAGCGGGCGGCCGACGATGGACGCGCCGACCTCACACCGGCGACCCTCGTGTGGGACGAGCCGACGACGTGGACGTACGACAACCAGGAGTGGTCGCCGCACAACTACGAAGAGGAGTACGACGGCCAGATTACGCTGCGGCGCGCGTTGGCGCTGTCCAGAAACATCGCGACCATCAAGGTCGCCGAGCAGACCGGATTCGATCGAGTCGCGACGCTTTGGAGACACACGGGTGTCGGCAAATCCGATCTGCAGGGGTATCCCTCAATCGCGCTTGGCGTGTTCGAGCTGACGCCCTTCGAAATGGCGACCGCCTACACGCTCTTTCCAAACGGCGGCACGATTCGTCCACTCCGTGCGCTGACACGCGTCGTAAGCGGTGAGGATTCCTTCGTGCCCAGGGAAGCCTCGGGGCCGGCGGTTGCACGGCCGCAAACGGCGTTTCTCGTGACCAACATGATGCGGAGTGTCCTCAACGAGGGCACTGGCGCCAGCGCTCGGGGCTACGGCTTCACGCTTGACGCGGCGGGAAAGTCGGGGACAACCAACGACCTTCGCGATGCGTGGTTCGTCGGTTTCACGCCGGAGCTTCTCACCGTGGTCTGGGTGGGCTTCGACGACAATACCGTGCTCGGTCTGAGCGGCACGCAGGCGGCGCTGCCGATTTGGACGGAGTTCATGAAGCGCGCGCTCGCCGGCCAGCCGAGTCGCGCGTTTGAAGCACCGGAGGGCATCAGCTTCGTTGACATCGACAAAGACACCGGCCATCGGGCGTTGCCCACATGCCCGCGCGTCATGTCCGAGGCATTTCTCGCAGGCACCGAGCCGCTAGAGATTTGCGAACTTCACAAATGGTGAACTTATAATCAGACTGTGAACCACGAAGTCTTCGCGGCGCTTGGCGAAGCCATGAAAAACGGCGAAGAAGTCGCGCTGGTCACCATTGTCGATGCCAACGGCTCCACGCCGCAACGCGTCGGCGCCAAGATGCTGGTCTTCGGCGATGGCCGCATCGTTGGCACGATCGGCGGCGGATGCTACGAGAACGAGGCTATCTGGAAAGCGCGGGAGGCGTTGAAAACACGCAAGCCGTGCACGGTCCGCTACGAACTGGCGGACGATTTCGCCGCGGAGTCCGGTCTCATCTGCGGCGGGCAGATGGGCATTTTCATCGAGCCCATCGAACCCTCACCTGCGCTCTATGTTTTCGGCGCCGGCCACGTTGGTCAGTTCGTGGCCCGCGCCGCGCACGATGCCGGCTTCCAGGTGCACGTCGTGGACGATCGCGAGAAGTTCGCCAATCGCGACCGCTTTCCTGACGTGGCCAGCGTCACGGTCGACGACATCCCTCAGTGGCTGCAAAGAACCGCACTTCCCTCCTCTGCGTACGCCGTGATCCTCACGCGCGGCCATCGACACGACCTCGACACGCTGCGCGCGCTTGCCCCGCGCCGCCTGCGCTATCTGGGTTTGATCGGCAGTCGAGCAAAAGTCAAACGCATCTACGACGTGCTCGTGGAGGAAGGCGTCACACTCGAACAGCTCGAACACGTGCACGCGCCGATCGGCCTCGACATCGGGGCCGTCACGCCCCAGGAGATTGCCGTCGCCATTGTCGCCGAGCTCATCGCGGTACGCCGCGGCAAGGCAGCCGATATGTCGCAGGCATCGCTTCGCTGGATGCCGAAGCTGAATGTCCCTGCTCGTTCGTAACGCCACAATTCTCACAATGAACGACGCCTTCGACGTAATCGAGGGCGACGTGTTGCTGCAGAACGGCCGAATCGCCGCTGTCGGCGACGTGGGCGACCACACGGCGGAGCGTGTCATCAACGCCGGCGGCAACTTCGTGCTGCCGGGTTTCATTCAGACACATCTGCACCTCTGTCAGACGCTCTTCCGCGGATACGCGGATGATCTCGCGCTCCTCGATTGGCTGAAGATGCGAATCTGGCCGATGGAAGCCGCGCACAC
>DASPWV010000676.1:0-3489 GCA_035637635.1 Vicinamibacterales bacterium
ACCTGGCGGTCTCCTCACCGAACTGCGCCATGATGGAGGTCTACGACGGCAACAAGCAGGACGGTCCCTTCGGCAACGCGCTGCTCCAGGAGCCGCTCGACATGGGACCCGGCTATGCCCGCGTGCCGGAGCGGCCGGGACTTGGCGTCAATTTCGACGAGCGCGCGCTCGCCAAGGTCACAGTGGCGTGATGTCGATCCCGTCATTGTCCTCTCATCAGCCGCGGCGATGGACGAGACGTGATCTGCTCGACGTGTCGCGCGCGCGCAAGGCGCAGGGTGCCGCTCGCGAACGACAGGAGCGCAGCGACGCGCTTCGGCCGCTGACGATTGCGCGCGTCGAGCCGGTTATCATCCGCAACCCGCCGAGACCGATTGCCTTCGATGAACCGCTGGAGCTGCCGCCAGTTGGCGATCTGACGGGGGGCGTAGGGCTCTGGAATCGCCTCGATCATGCAAGCCCCACGCGATTCAAGGAGTTCGAGCAAGCGGTGCTCGTGAAGATCACGACGGACCAGGGGCTGGTCGGCTGGGGTGAGTGTCACTCGCCGTCGGCGCCGCGCATGCATCAGCGCGTCATCACCGATCTCTTCGCCCCCCTACTCCGCGGACAGGATGCCCGCCGTATCAACGGCCTCTGGGAGCGACTGTTCACGACAGAGCGCGTTCGGGGGTACCTCACCGGTGCGCAATTCGAAGCGCTCGCCGGTGTCGATCTCGCGCTGTGGGATCTTCTCGGCAAGGCGCTCGGTCTGCCGGTGCACCAGTTGCTCGGCGGCACGTATCGACCGGCGCAGCCGCTCTATCGTGGCATCGGAGGGTCGACAACCGGCGAGCTCGTGGCCGACGCCAAGGCCGCGGTGGTCAGCGGCATGCACGTGGTGAAGATGAGTTACCGCAAGGGGAAGGGCACCGAGGATTTCGATCGGGTGGCGGCGGTCGCCGAATTCATGAAGCCGCACGGCCAGGTGGCCGTCGACTCGCTCGGCGCGTTCAAGCTGTACGAAGCGGTGCAAGTGGGACGCCGGTTCGATCGCCTGGGAAATGTCGGCTGGTTCGAAGATGCCCTGCTGCCCGACGATCAACCCGCGTATCCGCTGCTGGCCGAGGCTCTCGAGACACCGGTGTGTTCAGGCGAGATGCTGAACAACCGCTTTCAGATCCGCGATCTCCTCGTCTCGCGCGGCGCCGACATGGTCAACCCGGACGTCTGCCGCGCGGGCGGCATCACGGAGTGCCAGCGAATCGCCGCGCTCGCCGACGCGTTCAACGTGCTGTGGAGCCCGCACGTCAGCACGGGCACGGTCCTCTACTTCACGGCGTCGCTGCACCTCGCGCTCGCCACGCCGAACTGCGTGATCATGGAGGGCGGCCAGAAGGTCGACGGGCCTCTTGGCAACGCCTTGATCCAGACGCCCATCCGCGTGGAGAAGGGAACCGCGATCGCGCCTGACCGGCCAGGGTTCGGCATCGAGTGGAACGAGGCGGCGCTGGCGCGCGTGACGGTCAAGGACGCCTGAGCACGAAGGTCAGCCTCACCGACACGTCCTCAATCAAGCGACGGTTCGGCGGCAGGCCACCAACATTCGTCGCGTGAACGTGGACAACTCCACCAGCCCGCCGGCCTTTGGGTCGGCGACAACGTCGGCGCGAGGGTTATTCGTGTCGAACCGCTGACGCGGTAACTTCGCGGCGCCGGCGACGCTGCCACAGCATGCCGATCAGGCGTCCAAGAACGGACCTGATGTTGAATCCTGCGCCACAGCCCCAGTTGCCGGGCTATTATCTTGCGCGATCGCGCAGAACCTTCTCCGCGGCGAAGGAGAATCCGAATGAGAAGAAGTCATGCGGCGGTGTTGGTGGGTTTGGCGTTGTGGCTTGCCGCGGCTGCGGAAATGCAGGCCGCGAACGTCATCACGATCGCGTATCCGTACCTGGGTATCACTCACATCACTCGCGTCGGAAGTCCGCCTGACTTTCCACGCAACGTGAAGATCCACGTTGTGAAGATCGACTTGACCGCGCCGTTCCTCTCTTTCGAGTACACGCCGCACGCCGGTACGCGGGACACGTTGAGGCAAACCACACTGCAGTATCTCAATAGTGTCGGCGCGCAGGTGGCCATCAACGGCTCGTTTTTCCTTCCTTTCCCATCGGCCGACTTCAACTCGGCTCTCGTTGGATTCGCTGCTTCGAAGGGAAACGTCTATTCTCCGTTCGAGCTCCCCACACAGAACTACGCGCTCATTAGGGATTCCCCGGCCATCAACATCGACCCAAACAACAACGCGAGCATCGTCCATCGCGATCCGGCTTTCTCGGACGGAACCTGTTACGGCCTCTGCCAGGCGATCGATGGACTGCATGTGCTGGAGAACGTGATCGTGTGGAATGCGTTCAGCGGATCGGCGCAGATCGTCACGAACGGTGTGAAAACGATTCCGTGCTACCTGGACGCCACTCACCCCGGCTGCGCGTTGGTGGGTCCAGGCCCCGCCAACTATTCGAACAGCAATTCGTGGTACGAGCTTGTCAATGCGCGGAGCTCGATCGGATTGAGTTGCGATAACAAAACCCTCGTACTGTTCACTGTGGATGTCACCAATGGAAGCCAAGGCATGAGGGTCTCGGAGGTGGCGGATCTCCTGATACGCGACTACGGCGTTTGCAACGCGCTGAACATGGACGGCGGGGGCTCTACGAGCCTGGCCATGGTCGACCCGGTTACGGGACTTGCCGCATTGGTCAATTCATCGTCCGACAACCCGAACGGCCGCGCCAACGCGAGCGGTCTGGCTGTGTTCGCCGCTCGCGATACTGAAGCGCCGGATACGACGGCACAACTTCTCCCTCCGCCTAACGTGAACGGGTGGAACAACACCAACGTTGAAGTCACACTGAGTGCCCAAGATAATCCTGGCGGCATCGTGAAGCAGATCGAATACTCGCTGACTGGGGCGCAGTCGAGCGGCACGCAGACTGTTCCGGGAAATACGGCTGTCATAAACGTGGTTACTGAAGGCCTGACCACCGTCCACTATTTCGCTACAGACGTCGCGGGAAACAGCGAGCCATCCCAGTCTCTGACGATCAAAATCGACAAGACGCTGCCCGTTATTTCAGGAATGCCGGCGGCTGGCTGCAAACTTTGGCCGCCGAATCACAAGCTGGTGCAGGTTGGCGAGGTGACAGCTGCCGACGCGCTCTCGGGACTGTCCGCGGATGCATTGACGGTCACCGGCGGAAGCAGTGAACCAATCGAGGTCAACGATTCAGCGATTGTCGTTCAACCAAATGGCTCGGGTGGATTCGTTGTCGCACTGCAGGCAGATCGTCTGGGGAACGGCGCGGGCAGGATCTACAGCCTTACCGCTGCGGCGACGGATTTAGCTGGGAACGTGGCTACATCGACGGCCACGTGCATCGTGCCGCACGATCAGAGGCGTTGAATGATCCCAAGATCGCAAGCGCCAACGCTGGGGTACGGATC
>DASPWV010000677.1:0-4673 GCA_035637635.1 Vicinamibacterales bacterium
TTCAGGCGATTCAAAGCGTTTCTGGACAGCGAACGTGTGGGTGAGCGCGCGTGACCGCCGTGTGGACGTTCCTGGCGCTGACGGCCGTCTTGTGGCCGTCGCGCGTCATTGGCCCGCTCGACGGCATTCCACTCGATGCGCCGGCAGACGCGATTGTCATCGGCATGGTGCTGATCGCGCTGTTGTGGTTCGATGGCCGGTTCTTGCGAACGCCGTTTGCGCGTACGTTGATCGTCGTGCTGCTCGTCTGGAAAGCGGGCACGACATTGACGGCGACACAACAAGGCCTCTGCCTTCGATCCTCCACGGAGCCGTTCTCCACCAACGTCAACGCGATCGACATCGTCGAACCCTTCGGTGCGCTCCGCAGCTGGGACCTCCGAGCGGACTGGCGGGCGCAGAACCCAACGTGCACGGCAATCGTGACGAGGTCGTTCGCGACGCTGCCCGCTTTTCCCGCCTGGTTTCTGAACATCGTCGATGCGGCGCGACGTCCGCGAGACGTTCGCATGACGCTGCACGGCTATTTCTCTACGCGCCAGCCGCATCGCCTCTCGGTGATGGTTGGGGAGGATATGACCGTCGAGCGCCGAGTGGATGGTCAGACCCTGGCGGAGCCGGCCGCAATCGACGCTGGCACGCACGAGATCGATCTATCCATGAAATTGACAGGCGATCGCTGGCGCCTCGAGCCTGCATTGGACGATGCGTCGCTCTGGCGCAGCGCCACGACGTTTGTCGCGGAGCCCACGACCTTCGATCGCGTGCTCGCGCCGTGGGCGTGGTTGGTCGCTCCCGCGATCATCGTCACGCTTGTTGCGGGATGGCTGTGGCACATCGCCAGCCTGTGGCAGCCCGGCGCGCGAGTGGTGGCGGCGGTTGTCGCGCTCGCCGCGGCTGCTGCGGCTCTCGGCGTTCAGACGCCCTCGTCCATGCTGCAGCGCAGTGCGGGGCTTCTCGGACTCGTTGCTCCGTTTGTGCCCTTGCCTCCCCGGCTGCGCAATCTGCGCGGCGCCTTTCTGCTCGTCGGCGTGCCGTGGCTCGCGTTCTTCGCCGCGTATCAATTCGCTGAGATTGGACGATTCAGTGCCTATTCAGCCGCCGACGACTGGCTCACCTACCAGGCGGCGGGCTATCGCATTGTCATGCACGGCTATTGGTTCGAGGGCGGCACAACCGTTTTCGGGTTTCAGCCGCTGTATCGGTGGCTGAGTGGACTGCTGCACGTGATCTTCGGCGATTCGAGCGTCGGTGAGTTCTACTGGGACGCCGCGTGTCTGCTCTCAGGCGCGCTGCTGGCGTTTTGGCTCGTACGCGCGCGCGCCGGTGTTCGCTGGGGACTTGCGGCGGCTGCGCTCACGTTGGCAACGCTGTTGACGGGCACTCCATGGTGGTTTGTCGGTCGTGGCCTCTCGGAGATCAGCGCCGCAGGGTTCTCGTTTCTCGCGATGTTCTGTTTGCTGCGCGGGCGTCTCGGGCGAACCGAATGGATTGCCGGCGCGGGTGTCTTTGCGGTGTTGATGTTTTACGCGCGTCTCAATCATCTGCTCTATCCGGTCTTCATGCCCGCGCTTCTGCTCTCGCTGCGCACGCCATCGATCTGGTCTGAGATTTGGCAGCGCGTCCGGCGGGTGTCGCCCGCGTTCGTACTCACGTTCTGGGGCGTATTCGCGGCCGGGGTCTTGCTGTTCGTTGTGCGCACGTGGTGGTACACCGGTGTGTTTTCGTTGTTTTACGGAACGAGCCTGCCGTACAACGACACGGGTCTTCGATTATCGACCGCCTTTCAACCTGCGGTGTGGCGGACGATTGCGCACAGCGTTGCCAGTCTCGTGACCTTGAACGATCCGCCGCGCGTCGACCCGCGCGCGCTGCTCGTTCCCGCGGGCGCAATCGCGGCATGCGCGGGTCTTCTGCAGGTGCCGGGATTTCGCGGCATCCCCGCGGCAATGGCGCTGCTCTTCATCGGCGGCGCGTGCGGCGGGCTGTTCGTTCACGGTCACGCCTACCCGGGCCGGTTCTCGGTTCACCTCGTGCCGCTCGGTGTCGCCCTGTCGCTCGTCGCGTCGTCATCAGTGGTGCGCGCGCGAACGGCGTCAGGCGTGAACACGCGACGCATTGTCGCGCGGCTGAAGTCCCGCGCTACATGAGGGTGACGAGTAAGGAAATGACGCGTGCGGCGGATTCCCGGAATCTTTCGGAACGCGATCTTCACGAGTACGTCGCCGAGGTCGAAGGCCACGATTCTCAGGTCACCGGTGTCGTTGGCTACTTCTACAGAATGTATCGGGACGAGACGTTGCGCCGTGCCGGCGGTGTGAACGGCCGCGAGATTCTCGAAATTGGATGCGGCGAAGGCATGATGTTCGACGGCGCCGGAACGATGCCGGTGCAGATGGACGTGTCGATGACTCGGGTCAGGCGCGCAAAAGAGAAAGCGCGCTACCTGCTCTGCGCCGACGGATACCAGTTGCCGTTTGCCGACAGCTCGTTCAGTGTCGTTCTGCTGGTTGCCGTCCTCGAGCACACCAGCCAGCCACTGCGACTACTGCACGAAGCACGACGCGTGCTGAAGCCCGGCGGACGCGTCCTGATTGTCGTGCCGAACGATCTGACGATGAGCGTCGGTCGTGTCGTGTTGCTGAAGTGGCCGCCTCGTTATCCCGATCACCTCACGTTTGTGACGCCCAGGCGCCTGCGCCGCTGGCTCAGTGATGGATTTCGAATCCAGGACGCGTTTCCGTTGCCATTTCGCGCGTTGCCTTTCGCGGTGAATCTCTACTACTTCGTCGAGGCCGCCCGCGTTTGACTGTCGCCGCAGAGCCACTGACACTGCCCGCGCCGGCGCAAACGAAGTCAGCGGGAAACAAGCCGCGCGTCGCCGTGCTTGGGGCGGGGCCCGCGGGCATGTCCGCCGCATGGCGTCTATCCGAGCTCGGATATCGAGTGACGGTGTTGGAGCGCGATTCGGCTGTCGGTGGTATGGGCCGCACCATTTCAGTCGGCGGCAAATATGCGGTCGATTTCGGCCCCCACACGTTCCACATCCGCGACACGAATGAGAGTCGCGAGATCCTCGAGGCGATCAAGCCGTTCTTTGGAGACGACCCGCTGATTCTCACGCGCGGCACACGCGTGCTCCTCCGCGGCAAGTACTACATTTATCCTCTCGAATTGGTGCAAGTGCTCACGGGCGTGAGTCCCTTCCTGTCGCTGCGAATCGTTACTGATTATCTGCTCGCCACTCTGAAGAGCACGTTTTCCCCGCCGAGAAACGAGCATTCGTTCGAGGAGTGGGGCGTGCGCAATCTTGGCCGCACGCTCTACGACCTGTGCTTCGGCATCTATTCGGCGCGGGTGTGGGGACTACCGACCGGCCAGATTTCGTCGAAGCAGGCGCAGCGCGTTGCCAAGCTGAATCTCAAAAACATCATCCTGCGTGTGCTCGGGATCCGGGCCGACCCCGCAACGTATTTCACGAAGTACATGTACCCGCGGCAAGGCATCAGCCTCTTGTACGAAAGCATGGCCGCTGCGGTACGAGAGCACGGCAACTGTGTGCGGGTGAATACCCCCGTTGTTCGGCTCGAGCGTCAAGGGACCTGCATCCGTCGGGTGATCTTCAACGCGAACGGTTCCGAGCAGTCGCTCGAATGCGACGTCGTGCTCTCGACACTGCCGTTGCCTGCGCTCGTGTCCATGATTTCGCCGGCATTGCCAGCCGACGTGATTTCGCACGCGGCGAAGCTGCGTTACCGCAGCCTCAAGCTGATCTACATCGTCCTCACGCGTCAAGCGATGACGGACTTTCACTGGGTCTATCTGCTGGACGAGCAGTTTCGCGTGAACCGTCTGTCAGAGCAGAAGAACGTCAGCCCGCACATGATTCCTGCGGATCGCACCGTGTTGTGCATCGAGCTCTCGCTCTGGAAGGACGAGGCGCTCTGGAACGCGACCGATGAGGAGATCTACCGGCTCGCGCTCAGCGATCTGATGAAGATGGGATATGGCGTTACCGAAGACGAGGTCGAGCAGTATCACATCACCGATATTCCGACCGCCTATCCTGTGTACGAGCTCAATTTCGAGGATCACCTGATCCCGGTGCTCGACGGTGTGCACGCGATGAGCAACCTGCTGACGCTCGGCCGGCACGGGTTGTTCCTCAACAACAGCATGGACGACAACGTGCTGCTCGGAATGCGTGTGGCCGATCACCTCGAGCGGCACAACGGCCCGGACGCGCAGCAATGGAAATCAGACATGCTGGCGTTCATGAACCTGCGCTTTCAGGGGAAGTAGCCGCTGCCACAGGTCCGCGCCGCCGATTGCCGCCGCAATGAGCAGCAACGGTTTTACCGGAAGCGACTGTCGCGCTTCGGTCAAAAGCGGCACGTGCACGGCGGTTACGTACAGCAGCGGCGTGACGAGAATCCACGCATCCGTCAGGCGTCCCTGATTGATCAGACAGATCGTTCCCCAGACTGCCAGCAGCACGAGCACGACCTGCGCCGACCAGAACGTGCGTATCAGCAGTGGCGAAGTCGAGTTGATCTCGCTGTATCGCAGCGGAATGTCCGCGTCCCAGAGTACGAACGTCCCGATGCTCAATCGCCGCCGAATATGTCCCGCGAGGTCCGCGCGAATATTCTCCAGCGCGACCCGGCGGTATT
>DASPWV010000678.1:0-7971 GCA_035637635.1 Vicinamibacterales bacterium
TCATGGGCTGGTCCGATCGCTTTGTGCGTCGAGCGATCGCCTCATCTGAAACGGCACGCTTCTAACGATTCCCCGTATCAGCGCCGAGAAGCGGAAGTCTTCGGCCGCCGCGTCGCGCACAATCGCACGGATGGCGGGGGCGTCGTAATACTCGAGGCCGCGGCCGAGCGCGTAAATCATCAGCTTCTCCGTGAGCGTATGAACGAATTGATCGGAGTGGTGCAGTAACGCCTGTTTGAGACCGGTCAGGCCGTCGAAGCTGGTGCCGTCGGGCAGCATCCCCGCCGCATCAATGGGCGTGCCTGAGGCTTCGGCCGCGCGCCAGCGGCCGATCGCGTCGAAGTTCTCGAGTGACAGGCCGATCGGATCGATGACCGAATGACAGCTGGCGCAGGCGGGGTTCGCACGATGCAGCACGGTGCGCTCGCGCATCGACAGCACCTTGCCGACCGCATTCGTTTCTTCGAGGTCTGGCACGTTGGGCGGAGGCGGCGGAACCGTCACGCCGAGGAGGTTGTCGAGAATCCACACGCCGCGCAGGACTGCCGACGTGCGATTGGCATACGACCGCACGGTGAGTATGCTGCCTTGCCCGGCGAGACCGCCGCGCACCGGATCGGTCAACGTCACTCTGCGAAAGTGATCGCCGTACACGTGCGGAATGCCGTAGTGCCGCGCCAACCGTTCGTTGACAAAGGTGTAGTCCGCCGCCAGCAAATCGAGGACGCTGCGGTCTTCGCGGATGATGCTGTCGACGAACAGCTCTGTCTCTTTGCGCAACGCGCGCCGCAGGTTCTCGTCGAAGTCGGGAAAGGCACGCCGGTCGGGTTTGGCATCCCGCAGGTTGCGTAAATACAGCCACTGGCCGGCGAAGTTGTTCACCAGCGCCGCCGCCTTGGGGTGGGCCAGCATCCGGCGGACTTCGCGATCGAGAACGGCCGGCTGGGCGAGCGTGCCGCGTTCAGCCGCACGAAGAAGCGCTTCGTCTGGAATGCTGCTCCACAGGAAGAACGACAGGCGTGAGGCGAGCTCGATGGTCGTGATGCGGTAATTCGTACCGGGCTTTGCACCATCGGGATCGCGAGCGATCCGGAACAGGAAAGACGGGCTGACCAGAATGCGGGTGAGTGCCTGTTCGATGCCCTTCTCGAATCCTCCCGCGGCTCGGCCTTCCTCGTAGAAGCGCAGGAGCAGATCCATGTCCGCTGCCGTCACCGGCCGGCGATACGCGCGGCGCGCGAGAGCAGAAATGATCTGTCGTGCACATGCCGCTTCTCCGGCACGGGCATTTGGACGGCAGATGAGAATTCGGCGCCGCGGCGTCGTGTCTGTCGCGGCGTGCGCGCCGTACGGGCCGCTGATCGTGATCTTGCTCAGCGCTGGCTGCCCCTCCGTATCGCCCTGTTCAACCGTATCTCGCAAAAACGGCTGGCGGATGTCTTCGAACTGGACTGAAGGACGTTTCAAGAATGCCGCACCGACCAGTCGCGTGCCCGCCCTGACCGTCATCCGCACCTGCAGGGCGTCATCTGCTGTCAGCGTTGCCAGCGTCTGGCCGCGTTCACGGCCCTTCACCGTTCCGCCGATCGTGAACAGCTGCACGCGCTCGCCGTCGAGGGTGAGCTCGATCTGATGCGGCTCGGTGAGGCCGTTGATGTTTTCGTTGAAATCGCGGGCGAGACGCAGCTTGAACACATACTCGCCGTCGAGGGGAAACAGCACAGGTGTCAGCAGCCCCCCACGCGTGCCGAAGGGAAGCGGGTCGAGACGGTCGCGTTGGGTGAGATCCGACGGCACGACGTACGCGTCAACAGACGGAGGGAGAGCCGGGTCGCCGATCGCCAGGCGGCTGATCCGCCGCGCCGACGCCAGATACCGCTCGAGCAGCACGGGCGAGATACCGAGGATGTCCCCGACGTTGTCGAACCCGTAGCTGGCAGGATCGGCGGGAAGCCACGATTCGATGTCGAGATCGAGCGCGAGCAGATCGCGCACAGCGTTGCGATATTCGGTGCGATTGAGGCGATGGAGCGCGGCCGGGCGTCCTGGATTCGGGTTGGCTGCGGCCGCGCGATCGAGGGCCTGCTCCAATGACAGCCTGAGGCCTTCGTACGCAGTCGGTTCGGGCCGCGGCCGGCCCGCGGGGGGCATCACGCCCGCGCGAAGCTTGCGCACGACTTTCTCCCAGGCCTCCGCATGCTCGCCTGGTCGCGCGAGGTCCAGGGTGTCGAGCGTGAGTCCTGCGATCTTCGCCTTCTGGTTGTGGCAGCCGACGCAGTAGCGATCGAGAAGCACACGCTGCTCGACGCCGGGGAGTACTGGCGCCTGGCCGCGTTCGAGGCCAGCACCCTGCACCGCTGCGATCGTGACCGACACAGTCGCGAGGGCGCTCGCTCCGACAAGCAGGAGAGACCGGATCATCGCGTGGCCTCACTCTAGCAGCAGTCCCAAGGCCACATCGTACGGAGTTGTAAGAAATTGTCGCGCAGGGCCCGTCACTCGATCGGATCTGTTCTACCGCTTGAGCGGGGTCGAGGTTTCAGTACCGCCGCTGCGCAAGCGGAAAGAAGACATCCTCGAGCTCGCCGCGCATTTCCTCTCCAGCCACGGCGGGCGCGGGCCGATGACGATGACCTCGGCGGCGGTGGATGCGCTGTTGACATATGATTGGCCCGTGATTGGCCCGGGAACGTGCGGGAGCTCGAACGCATGATTGAAGGCGCCATCGATCCAAGAGCGATTCGTTGGCCCGCTAAAATCGTCAGGGCGTTTGAATCATAGACGCGAGGGTGTGTTCAGTGACGGTAATTGAACTGCAGCTCTCGTTCGATGTTTCGGATACGGTCGCTCGGTCGCGAATGATTCCCCAGAAAGAAGTTGCTGACCGGATCTAATTGTCCAGAGCTCTGAAGTTGACGTTGCCACATTTCAACGGCCTTCTCAACATCAAAGCCAGCCTCATGGGCGTATCTCAACCCGACCCGGTCGGCCTGATCCTCTTGATTGCGTGAATAGCCGTTCTTCCAAGCCGCTAGTCCAAGACGAGCGCCATGCAAGGCCAGTTCTTGAGCCGCTGGACTTTTAATCCTGTCGATTGCTACCGCCGCGCCAATCGCCGCCAATTGCTGCCACATGCCTTGCTTCATTTGGCGCCGTGAATGCTCGTGTGTGTAATGGGCGAGTTCGTGCCCGAGAACAATCGCGAGCTCATCATCGCTACGCATGTCATCGAGTAGTCCCGTAAACACCCAAATCGAGCCGTTCGGAGCAGCCGCTGCGTTAATCGTGCGGGTTTGAACGATGTGGACGCGGAGCCTCTGCGAATCCACATATGCTGGCGCAAGACGCCGAAGCAACGCGGTCACGCGCTCTTTCTCGGGACCTGCATCGAGCAATTTACCGATAGGCTGCAACTCGTTTTTTGGGCCGCTATTGAAGAACAGTCCTTCTCGAGTGAAGAGGTCCTCCATCGTGTTGAACTGCGAGATTACCTCCCGCTCGTACAAAGCAATCCCATTCGGTTTCAGCTCGAGTTCTTGGGCGAGGACGCTGCCGTCGTCTAACCGGAATCCTTTCACCGTGATTTCAGAGCCGATCGGAGCTTCGTCGATCGCCCTGACGCGTTCGAGCTTTAGACGAGTCGTCTTGTCCCACCGCACCCTTTGGCCATCCGCAACCAGATAGCCGTCGCGGCGCCACTCGACATATCCGCTTAACGACACCACCTTCTTTGGCGCCCGGCGGCGATCCGCGGTCGGAGCCGCCCTCACCGTCGATCCAACGAGGCCCGCCGCGGTTGGTGCGGCAACACCTTCTGGTTCGCTGTGAACTGGTGACATGCCCGCGGAGCCTGCGCTCGCTTGGCGGTCGCCGGTTTGCGGAAGTGGCAGTAACGCGACAGTCGCGCAGTGGACATAGCCGACACGAGTCCCCCAGCGCTGATCCTCGAACTGGATCAAAAACCAGTCACCCTCCATCCGTTGAATGGGCGCGACGGAGCCTCGCGACAGCCTCGCCAAGGCAACCGGACGGACCTCAGGGTAAAGAAACACGTCGCTTCCGGGCGCAGTAACGACCAGGCGCCTTCCGAGGACGGTCTTTACACGGCACGCGTCCTCAGCGGCACGCGGGGGTTCCGGGATGGCTGTTGGCGTCGATTTAGATTCGAGTGTCGGCGCCATTCGCTGGTCCATCTGTCGCGCCGGCCGAGCAACGGTCCGCTTAGGCGCAGATCGATTCGAAGACGCGGATTGCGGTGACGCGTTGTTCGACGGGACCACGCGATCGGTGCAACCGACGACTAGCGTGATTGTTGTCGCTAAGAGGAGTGCGAGTGCGGGTACCTTCATACGTGTCGAATGAGGTCTATAACACCGCCGGCGCTGCAAACTGGATCGCACGCCAGCTAATGACAGTAGTGCCGTTCGACTTTGTCTTTCGCCTTCGCCGCCACGATCGTTTGCCACTGCATGTTGCTCGGCGTGTCGAGACCACCGCAGGCGAGTGGGATGATGTGATCGATCACGTAACCCGGGCGGCCATTCGGGTAGCCGGTCTGTCGCGCGAACGCGTGACGCGCGGTATCACTGCGCTGTAGACGTCCGCGTTCGTCACGGGGCGCGCGCGATGACGGTGTGTAGACCGTCGAGTTCTTCTTTTCCTTTTTCGGTTTTGATGCCTTCGCCGGCGACGACCCTTTTGATTTCGGCGGCTTCCGGTCGTGGGCCTTGACCGTCGTGCCGTCCTTGCGTTTGTACTCTTTGACACGGACAGTTTTTTTCTGTCCGGCGTCGGCAAACGCGGTGGTGATACTCGCCGATGGGGCGAGCAGCGCGAGCACCACAACGAGGGCAGTCAGCAACCGCTTAAAGTTCAAGGATCCACCTCCATCCCACCAGGCAAGGCTCTCCACTATCGGATGCCTGTTACCCGAGATTCTGGTTTACGGATTGGTGCAGCTCCCGTCGCTGTATCGCCAACAACTGACGCCACCATGTGAGGAGCAGGCGCCGCTGCCGGTCGCGGTACTTGGCCAGCCGTCCCTGCAGACGGCCCCTGTCCGGACTCGCGTAATAGGAATCGTCGTCGTCGGCCTAGGAATCGTCGTAGTGGTGAAAATGGGAATGGTGGTCGTAGTCGTCGGAAATACCGTTGCCGAAGCGATGGCGGTCACCACTTCGTTGGAGGCAGCACTTCCGCCGAATGTATTCAGCGCGAGGACGCGAATGTAGTACGTGCCGGGAGGCGCCGATGCAGACAGCGTCGTGGCTGCTCCGGCATTCACGACTGCGATGTTGCTGGCGCCGGGTGATGAACCAGCTTGAATCACGTACGACGTCGCCTGGCAGCCGCCCGCGGGTGTCGCCCACGCTAGGGTCACCAGGTTTCCAAACGAACCGCTCGTGAGCGAGGTAGGCGCATTTGGAGGCGACGCGCACCCGCCGCCACTGCCTCCGCCTGGCACCACGACGACGATCTCATTCGATCGTTGACCAAGGCCGTCGGCGTTTACACCGCGTACGGCGACGTAGTAGACCCCGTTGGGAACGTTGGGCACGACCAGCGGGCTGGTAGCGGTCCCTAACGAGGCAATCGCGACGCCGCCTGGCGAGACCGCGGCCTCCACGACGTAACTGGATGGCACTCCGCCTGTCAGCGGAGGAGTCCAGGTGAACGTGACGGTGTTGCCCGAAACGGCCGCAGCGAACGTCTGCGAGGGGCCAGGTGAAACCGCTGCGGCGACAGAGACGGCAACGGCCGCGAGAAGAACCGCAAGCAAAGTGCGTTTGAACATCTGGGAAAGGTCCTGGAACGAGCACGGGCCGGTAGCGGAACGGTCAATCTCTTAATCACGCACCTGCACCGGAGTGCGGTGGTGGTTCACACCACCTCAGCAATTCGACCGCCAGTTCTGCCTGTTGTTGCACTCGGCGGCGCAAAGTGCGGTACGCGAATCATTTACGGCGGGTTGGGCGATATGCAGAACGAAGAAGAAGCCGACTCAATGTCGCTCGGGCGGCGACTATTGGGTGCGGTTACGGGCACCAAGTGGCAGATTTTGCGTTGTGTCCAGTTGCGCTGCGGCGCCAACGAATTCGAACAACAGTCGCGTTCGCAGGAAGGTGCTCGATTGTGACTCGCGAGGCGCTTTCGACCGGGAGATACAACGTCCCCTGACAAGCATCCACAGGCCAAATCGCTTCGAAGGCCGCTGTCAACAACCCGGGGCCGCACACGTTCGGTCGCCTATGATGTCGTATGCGTGAAGGGGGAAGTCCGGCCCAATGTCTTGATAGTGGTACTGGAGATAAACGGATTGGATCTGGCCCGGCAGGCGAGCAACGCTGGCCCATCGAACAGCGATATCGAGCTTCGCAATTCCTGACAGCCCGCTCCAATCTGCATAAAAAAACTGGCTGTAACCCAAGACCGTAGAACTCTGTGGAGGGGTAGACACAGGGTTCGTCAACGTAACTGGTATCTGTAATGCCGGGAGTGAAACTGTCGCGGGACAATTCCGCCCAGCATTTGAAAGATATGGCGATGCTCGCAGGGCTGGCAGTTGCACCACCGCCCTCAGTTGCGCCGGCAGGAGAGGGTTTAGCGAGCCGTAGTCGATGTCGAGAGCTGCGACGAACGCTGTTGTTACGTACGAACAATCCGTAGGCCAAGCGATGAACTGTGTACGCATGGGCACTTCGATGTGGACGGAACCCACAACGACAATGACTTCGTTTGACGGTGCGCTGGTGCCACGCGCGTTCACTGCCTTCACTCGAATGTAGTACGTGCCGGGATTGAGCGATGCCTCCCATCTCGTCGCCACAAGGCCGTTCACGGACGTCGAAATCGTTCGCACGTTGGACGCGCCTGGTGATGAGCCGACTTCGATGATGTAATCGCTGGCTGTTCCCGTTGTCGGGGGAGACCACGTGAGCAGCACGCGAGTGCCGGTGACTGTCGCGGCGAGGTTTGAGGGAGGACCGGTGACCGTGGTGGACGGCGGTGGCAGCCGCGTACAGTCGACGCGCACACTCATGTTCGGAACGGGCCCTGTGCGTGGGACGTCAACGAAGTTGCCAAAGTACGTGTGTCCGTCGACCGTAGCGCTCGCCAGCGCGCTCATGCGATCGCTCGCGAAGAAATCGACCACTTGTGCGGCGCCGCAGCCTCCATCGAGCACGACAGCCATCAAGGCGCCGACCTCCAGAAGTCCCGCTTCCAACTCGCACGCGACAAACAACGGGCCGGTCAACGGGCACATGGTGGCCATACCCAGCGCGAGCCCCTCGAGCAGGCCCGCTAAACCCAGATAGCCGCCCGGCGTGAGCGGATCGAGGTTCAACCCCATCTGAGTCTCGCTTGGAATTCGTGCACACACGTTTCCGCCGAACGGCTCAGCAGAGGGAAGGTCGACATCGAATGTATTCGGTGTGTCGGGAACGGCCCGTCCTGGAAAGTCCCTGCCGCCCATTCGCACGTGCACACTCGTGTTGCTGGGCACGGCGCATCCAGCTGCGTCGAGAGACACGCGGGCCGTGCGAGGGCTGCCCGGAATGTCCGCAGCGCCAGGAGCATCGGCATTCAATCCCGCTGATGCGGCCATCCGGCTTCTGGACCTGAATGTCACAGGAACGATCAGTGGGCGACCGTCTGCACCAATGGTCTGAAGTTCGGCCCGATTGCCGCTCGACCATACCAGCGTGGCCTCGAACCCTGACTCTGAATAGATTCGTTCAGGTCGACCTTGTGCGGAGTAGCTGACGATGACGGCGGCGCCGCTCGACGTCCGGATGTGAAACTCGCGGGGGATCGCTTGAATGCCAGCCGAATCGCGCGTGCCGTAGAACTGAATGCCGGCGCCGTCGCCGCGCGCGATCTCGAACCACAATGGCGATGCTTGATCAGCCGGGATGCGAAGCTCAGCTCCTCCTCCTCCGACGGTGACGTTCACTTCGTTCGACGCGATGC
>DASPWV010000679.1:0-1986 GCA_035637635.1 Vicinamibacterales bacterium
ACGAAGGCGTCCTTGCGCCAATCTGGAAGCTGCCGCCAGAGGTCCGGCGCTTGCTGAAAGAGATGTGGACACAGCCGAAGTTCTTCGAGGCCCTGGGCAGTCAAATCGAAAATATTTGTGTCAGCGCAGAAGAAGTTCGACGGGCTGTACCGGCAACGTACGGCGACGTGCCGCTCGTGGTCGTCTCCGCCGACAGCGCCGACGAGCGCCGGCTGCGAGCGGACGAAGCCCTGGCGCGGCTGTCGACCAGAGGTCAGCATGTGGTTGCCGCGGAAAGCGGCCACTGGATTCCACTGGATGCACCGCAGGTCGTGATTGACGTCATCGGCCGATTAGTCGTCGAGCTGCGCCCCCCCGCGGTGAGCGGGCCGGCGGGCGCGGAAGTTGCAAAATTCCGCGTGACCCCACACCATGTTGACCGGCGCGATCCATGAAAGCGACTGACGTCCAACTCCAATCGCGTGCTGCGCATCCGGAGGTCACGGTTCTCGATCGATGGCTGGCCATGCGGCTGCAACGCGCCATCGAGGCCGTGGGGCTCAGGCTCGAGCTCTGGGACGGCACCTGCTTGTACGCCTCGGGAACGCGACCGATTGGCGATCTCGTCGTTCGCAATACCCGTACTCTGCTGGGGCTGCTCGTCAATCCGGATCTCTGGTTTGGTGAGGCGTTCATGATGCGCGACCTCGAAGTTCGCGGCTCTCTCGAGGGCGTCGTGGAAGCCTTGTCGCGCCTGCATCCGCCGTTCCCCTCGCACACCGGTTTTCTGCGCGCCGCTCTCGCTCGTCGGAATACGCGAAGGCATTCGCGTCGCAACGTGCATCATCACTACGATCTCGGCAACGACTTCTATGAGCAGTGGCTCGACACCGATCTGGTCTACACGTGTGCGTTTTTCGAAGATGCGACGATGACGCTCGAGGAGGCGCAGCGGGCGAAGCTCGATCTCGTCTGTCGCAAACTTCGCCTGCAGCGCGACGAACGCGTCATCGAAGCCGGCTGCGGCTGGGGAGCGCTGGCCCTGCACATGGCACGTTACTACGGTGTTCGGGTGCTCGCCTTCAACATCTCGCGCGAGCAGCTCGCGTACGCCCGGGAGCGCGCGAGCGAGCTCGGTCTGTCGGATCGCGTCGAGTTCGTGGACGATGACTATCGAAATGCGAGAGGGGAGTTCGATGTGTTCGTGTCCATCGGGATGCTCGAGCACGTCGGTCTGCGCGAGTTCCCGACGCTTGGCAGCGTCATCCGCCGGACGGTCCGCCGCGCCGGCGGCCGCGGGCTGCTGCATTTCATCGGCCGCGACGTCCCGCGCCCGCTGAACGCCTGGATCCGTCGACGCATCTTCCCTGGCGGCTACGCGCCGACGCTGGCGCAGGTCAGCGCGCGGGTCCTCGCCCCGGCCGGCATGTCGGTCATCGACGTCGAGAATCTGCGGCTGCACTACGCACGAACGCTGGCGCATTGGCACGAGCGCTTCCAGGCCGTCGCAGACCGCGTTCGCGCGCGCTACGGTGAGCAGTTCGAGCGCGCCTGGGAGTTGTATCTCGCAGGATCGCGGGCGGCATTTGCCACCGGATGGATGCAGTTGTTCCAGGTGGTCTTCGCGCCGTTTGAATCGGAGCCGCCGTACTGGACGCGCGCGGAAGTCTATCGGGAGAACTACTCCGGAGTTCACTTGACTAGATAGCGCCAACGGCGCGAATCGTGCTCGAAGGGTGCCATTCTTGGCCCAAATCGTCTCGTCAGCTGCAATGCCCGTTGTCAACTCCAGTGAATTGAGGCGTTAAGCCACCGAGACACAGAGACACAGAGAATTCTTTGGAAGAGTCGTGGCGATTAACGGCCCGGTCGTGTCCCGATCGTGGTTGAAAAGCGCCGTACCGCCTCGGTGACCGCGTACTGTTTCATCTTATGCGACGCTCTTCAGCTGCTCCGCCGCGTGCTGCTCGAGTACGACGGGAATCTGTTGCCACCCATCGACGCGCC
>DASPWV010000680.1:0-7228 GCA_035637635.1 Vicinamibacterales bacterium
AGGATCGCCGACGCGGATGAAGTACACGGGCACTCCAGCGTGGTCGGCATCGGCGAGGACGTCCATCGCGCTTTTTCCTTCCTCGGTTACTTGCGCATCCATGCCGTCGGTGAAGATCACCATGGCGTTGCCGGTCGCGTCGAGAAAGTCGAACGCCTTGAAGAGCCCTACACTTTGATCGATGGCGTTGGCGATGATGGTGCCCTGGTCGGGAAACGCCATGAACTCGTTCCAGTCGCCGATGAGCGACATGCTGAGCAGGATGTTGTCGTAGTCGGTCGTGAAAGGCGTGATGACGTACGCCTGATCGCCGAATTCCACCAACGCCAACAGATCGCGGAACTCGCCTTGCCGCCGCAACTGCACGAAATATCGGGCGGCGCCGACCGTGGTGAAGAACGCTGCGTCGTTGGGCGCTCCGCTTGCCAGCCGGCTCGATGGCATCGACGAAAGCATGCTCGATGACGCGTCGATCATCAGGCTGATTCGCCGGCCGGGGTACGTCGTTTCCTCACGCGTGAGTGCTGTCTTCGGGTCGGCAAACGCCAGCGCGAAGAACGGGATTCCTGCAAGGGCGAAGACCAGCGCGCCATGGCGAAGCAGCGAGAGTCGTGTGCGCCTGGTCCAGTCGAGCAACGCAGGCAGACCGAGCCGGCTTGCGCCGGCGCCACGCCGGAGCAGAAGTCTGAGGAGAATCGTAACCAGCGCAAGACCCACGAGCACCGTCGCCGCGAGACGTGCCGTGCTCGCGTGAATGAAGTGCAGGTCGGCCAGCCGCAGCGCTGTTCCCTCGGCCCAGACCTCTCTCAGGTGATCGATCGCGGCGTTCAGCGTTCCCACGCGCGCTCCCTCCACCCGCCGACCGAGCGACGCACCGCCGCCGCTGACTGCGCCATCCACGTATGTTGCGCCGCGACACGTTTCGTCGCCCGGATCGCGCTCTCGATCGACGCGTTCAGGTCCAGTGGACTGGTCGAACGGCCGTACCGCGCGGAGGTGAATTGCGCAATCGCGCTTCTCAGATCGTCGGTTGATCCGTCGATCGATTCAGGCACGTCACTCGTCGTCGCCGCGCCCGAGACGAGCACGCGTCCGCCGAGCGGTCGCTTGAGGACGAGTTGAGACGCGCAGTTCTCGCCCTGACGGATACGTATCTGTGTGACGGGCAGGCCCGTCGCGTAGCTGGCGGTCACGCGGAGCGCCGCCAGCGCCCGCGCGGCGAGCTGATCGTTCCAGGTCTCGCGCATCGCCTCTTGCTGAACTGCGCGCAGCTCGCGGCTGACACTGTTCAGGATCGCAGCATCGCCGACTAGGTTGGTGCGCACGCGAGTGACAGCAGACTTTCGCTGCTGGAATGCGCGAACGATGCTCAGCAGCAACACCAACCCGGCGAGAGCAAAAATGATCGTTCCAGTGGTTCGCAGGAGTGCGCCGCGTGTCTGACGGGCCGAGATCGCGGCCGCTGTCGGGACCGGCGCTTCTCGAATGTGGGTTTCGGTGCTCGGAGCAAGGGACGCCACATGAACGGGCAGCGGGGGCAGAATGTAGGTCTGCTCGCGACCTTGCACCGACGCGTCCTGCTGCACCTTGCTTTCGATCCCGTAGGACACCTGCAGTGAAGGCACCGGCAGATCCGCACCAAATGCATCATCGCTGATCAGGCGGAGCGTGTATTCGTACTGCATGAATCGCCGCGCGGCCGTGGTGATGTCGTCGCTCTGCACGCCGCTCATCACTTCGTATGGCGGCAGCTGCACGGCGGCCGGCGCCAGCCGCGACCGATCGATCACAGCCTTGGCGGCTTCGGTCTCCAGAGCCGAACACGTAAGGATGACCGTGAACGCTTGCCCCACGCGAATGGAGCTGACGGCCGTGCGCCACCAGCACGTGACGGGCTCGACCTCGACGTTTTGCGTCTGTGGTTGCGCGAATACGTCGTTGACGCCAAAGGCGAGCGAACAGAGCCAGACGCACCCGAGCACCTGCGCACCGCACCGCATCCGCCTTCGCTCGCCAGCATTTTGACGCGAGCTACGGCGAGACCTCGCCGAAGCGGCCTTACGACCGCGAAGGCGGGCCCAAGCACCCGAGCGCACCTGACGCACCTGACGCACCTCGCTTCTATCGCCGCCGCAGCCGCCGTTCGGCGACCCATTCGAGCAGCGCGATGTCAAACTGGTCCTGATCCTGCGACAGCCGGAGCACATCAAACCCGCTCGCCTTCGCCCGCTTCTCCACATCGTCCTGCCATTCACGCACGCGGGGGGCCATTTGTGTCAGCTCCCGTTTTGACATGATCCGCGAGCGGCCGGTTTCGACGTCGAACGCTTCGATCCACCCGGCCGACACGGTGGGCAACTCGAACGCAAACGACGCGTCGACGAGCCCGATGAACACGTCGTGCAGAGAGTTCACATGTACCAGGTCGCTCAGCAGCGCGTCGATATCCTCGAAGAGAAAATCCGAGACGACCGGCACGAGCGACGTCTTCCGCATGAAGCCGACTATCGTGGCGCCGAGATCGAACCCCGAGCGCAACTCCTGCAGCCCCCGGCCGTACTGGTACCCGTCGAGGCATTGAATCACCTGACCCTTGCCGATGCGCGGACGAAGGCCCTCGAGATCGGTGAAGTTCTCGTCGAACGTGATGAGACCCACCGAATCCTGAAAGAAGACGGCAGACATGCCGATCGTCGCAATCGTGCGTGCGATCGTTGCGGCCACCGGCACGCCGTCGATGCCACAGCGCGTCGAGAGCGAGCGATCCGCCACGATCACGACACTGGACGTGCTTGCCTGCTCGAATTCGCGCACGACGAGCGGACTGAAGTTCGTCATCGACGACTGCGGCCAGTCGATTGACGAGAACCGATCGCCTGCCTGCCAGTCCCTCAGCCCGACGAAGTCAAAGCCGGATCCGCGAAAGCGGCTCGCATGTTCGCCGATGGTGAACTCGCGCATGCGTTTGAGGATGCGGAGCTCGACCTCCGTGATTTCGGCAAGGTTGATGAAAGGCTCAACCTCCTGCTCGCGCGTCCTCATGGAATTGGCACGCGCTCGACGACGTCCTTGATCACGGCGTCGGTTGTGAGACCGTGGCTGGCCGCATGCGGGCCGAGCCAGATGCGATGGCCGAGCACATAGGGCGACAGCGCCTGAATATCCTCGGGATACACTTCGTCGCGGTGGCAGACGAGCACCGCCCAGGCCTTGGCGAGACGCCCCCAGCAAATAATCGCGCGCGGGGACGCGCCGAGATCCACACCGCGTTCGACCAGTTCGGAAGGGGAGTGCGTCTTCCAATCGATTTCTGCATTGTAGGGACGCGTCGCCGCCACGAGCGCCTGAATGTAATCGCCCAGCGCTTCGTGAAGAAACACGTGCTGATTGATCGCCGCGCGAAGCTCGATAATCCGCTCCTTTGCCATCAGCGGCTTGAGACGAATTCGCTTGAAATCGAAATTCACGAGCTTTCGTTCCTCGCTGGGCGGCAGGTATCCGATATTCACCATGATGGCGAACCGATCCGTTGCCGCTTCCGAGAGAGGGAAAGTGCCCTGCCCGAGCTCCACTGGATTCATTGTCGCAATGGCAAAGCTGAACAGCGGTAACTCGTATGTCGTCTTGCCGACGGTTACCGTTCGATCCTGGAGACCCTCGAGAAAGGCGCTCTGCGATTTGAGCGGGATCCGATTGATTTCATCCAGAAGAATGATCTCGGCTTCGGCGAGCGGGCCGAATTCCGTGGTGAGCTCACCCGTCGCCGGGTTGATCATCTGAAAGCCGACGACTTCGGTGGGCTGCAGATCCGCGCGGCCCTGCAAGCGCGCGAATTTCGCGTTGCTGATCGCCGCGAGAATGACGCCAAAGAAGGTCTTGCCCACGCCGGGCACACCGCGCAACAGGAGATTGCCGGAGCTGACCTGACGCTGTTCCTTCTTGTCGTACGTGGTTGGAATCTCGGAGAGCAGGACGACGTTGGCCAATTTCTTCGGAGCGTCGTACCCCACGAGGGCCTTGGCGCCTTCCGCGAGGACCGCCTCGTGGAAGGCAATGGCTTCTTCGAGATCGGGATGCAAAGGTTCGTCCTAAACGGCTGATCCTATCATCGTGACCCCATCCGGCAGGGGCGCGGACGCGGGATACAATGGCGCATGCGCGTAGCTCGCCGGTTTCTCGTGAGCGGGCGTGTGCAGGGCGTCGGCTTTCGCTACTTCACGCAAGACATCGCCGAGCGCGAAGGCGTGAGCGGCCGCGTGCGCAACTTGCCGGACGGGCGTGTCGAAGTCGTCGCGGAAGGGGACGAAGAAACGCTTGGCCGCTTCGAAGCCGCCCTGCGGCGCGGGCCGTCCCACGCGCGAGTCGATGACGTCGAAGTGGAATCGATTGCGCCGACCGGGCGCCATGCCGGCTTTCTGGTCGGTTGACGCGTTCGACCCGCGCTGAACATACCGCGCTCGGAGCGGCGAACACACATCATGGACACACTGAAAACGAAAATCCGCCACGTGCCGGATTTTCCGAAACCCGGCATTCTCTTCTACGACATCACGACGCTGCTGAACGATCCGCAGGGATTCCGGGATCTCACCGACGCTCTTGCGAAGCCGTTTGCCGCAAGCGGCATCGAGCAAGTCGCCGCCATCGAGAGTCGCGGATTCATTCTCGGGGGCGCAGTGGCCCACGCGCTCAACGCCGGTTTTGTGCCGATCCGCAAACCCGGAAAACTGCCGTCGAAAACACACCGTGAGGACTACTCGCTCGAATACGGCACCGATTGCCTCGAGATCCACTGCGACGCATTCGAACGCGGTCAGAAGGTGCTGCTCGTCGACGATGTGCTCGCAACGGGTGGCACGGCCAAAGCCGCCGCCGCATTGGTTCGCAAAATTGGCGGCGACCTCGTCGGATTGACGTTTTTGATTGAGCTGCTCGCGCTCGGCGGGCGCAGCAAGCTTGGCGGCGAGCGAGTCGATTCGGTTCTGCAGTATTGACCTCTCGTCGCGCGCGATCGCGTGCGCCTTCGCGCCGGACGTCAAAGCCGCAATTCGGCGATAGTGCGCGCGTCGGCGATCCTGGCAGAATGGGCGTCGGGACGTGGGCGGTCACGCACAGGCTCGGCAGCCCAGCCGGTAGTACACTCGATCGTTTGCCGCGCCCGTAGCTCAGCGGATAGAGCACCCGCCTCCTAAGCGGGGGGTCGCCGGTTCAATTCCGGCCGGGCGCGTTTCCCGCGCTTCGCGTGAGAGTTTCCAGTTCGCAGTTTCCCGGTCAAAGGTGAAGCACGAAACGCGATCCGTTACAGCTGTTCGTTTGCGCGAGAACGACCGCGACGATATCTGACGACGGCCAGGAGTCCCAAACCGGTCAGAGCAAGCGTTGCGGGCTCCGGCGCCGCCACTGGCTCTGCATAGAGAAAATCGTCCATCACGACGACATCCCTCAAATCTCCGTTCTGATCCGTCACGCCGGCCCCCAGGGCGATGTTCCCATTCACGATTCTGACGCGGCTGACGACAGGCGAATCGAACGCGCGGCCAAGGAAAGAAAACGTCTCGCTCCCGATCAACTGCGGCACGAAAAATATCCCGAGGGAAGCGTTCGCGGCATTGAAGAACTCGATGCTGGTGGTGTTCGCTTTATCGACGTCGCTGAAGATCGAGCCGAACCCCCGTGTCAGCGCCGGCGTCCCCGTTCCCGGAACAAAGAAGGTGACATCGACGATATTGCTGCCGATCGCAGTGAAGAGCCGCTGCGCGCTAAAGGGCTCGAAGACGCCGGGATATGTCGCATCGATATTGGCGAATTGCAGCACCGGCTGCCCGGCGCCCGCATCGGTGGTCGCGCCGCTGACCTGTACACCCGTACCGGGCGTCGCGAACACGGCTCCGCGCGGGCTGTTTACGTTGAAGAAATTGAGCGGCAGGTTGTTTGGCGCTGAGAATTGCTGCGGAACCCCGTCCCAGTTGATCTCGCGGCGCGCGCCGGTTATATCACTGAACAATCCGTTCGCGCCGGCCACATTGCCGCCGCCCAGCAAAGTTCTGAACTGATCGCGAAACGCCGTAATGGCCGCCGCATTGGCGCCTGTCCCGGAAATCGTTATCGGAGCAGCGAGCGCAGATGAGACGCCGATGATCGTGGCGAGAACAGCAATGACGATGATCCGCTTCATGTCAGTCAGCCTCCGCGAGAACGCGATTCGATTACGACATTGCTGCACGTCCGAGCGAGCGCAACAATTCTGTTGGGGGCAAACGCGTGTGCATGTGTCATACCGGACGAGGTGTTTCGATAAGTGTTCTTCGTTCAGCACCTTGTGCTGATGACGTTGGTCCAACTCAACGAATAAAGTCGCCGCTGCACGCTCCTAAGTTCTGCTTCGGAGATGAGCTGATCCGTGAACGTTACCGACAATCAAATGCACGCTGCGACACGATAGATTTAGGAGATCACCAGCTGAACCAGGTAAGCTGAAGCTTGCACGAGCGAAGGCCGTGAGCTGAATCAACAGAAGGAATCCGCTAATGCGTACTCGAGAACGTCACCATCTAAAAGACAACGAGCTCGCGCTCATGCTCGGGCATGCCGGCGACTGGACGGCACGAAACCGCCGCACTCTGACGATGACCGTTGGAACCCTCGCGCTCGCGGCAGTCGCAGCGGCGGCATATTTCGCGTGGCAGAGCAGCGTCGACACACACGCGCAGGAAGTTCTCGCGCAGGCGATGGTCGTGGAGGAAGCGCGCGTAACGCCGCCAACGCCGGCGCCCGACGGCAAAACGTCGACGCAGCAGCCCGGCACCTATCCGACGGAGAAAGCAAAGCTGGAAGCGGCGCTGCCGAAGCTCATTGCCGCCGCCAACGCGTACCCGACATCCGATGCCGGGCGCACCGCGAGATACCACGCCGCCGCAACCCTGGTGGAGCTTGGCAGATTTGACGAAGCAATCAAGCAGTACGATCAGCTCGTCTCGGCCCGTGGGTTAATCGGCCAGAGCGCACGTCTGGGAAAAGCCAACGCGCAGCTGCGTGCCGGCCAGCACGACGCGGCAATCGCAACGTTCAAGGAGCTCTCGGAGCGAAGCGACACGAATTTGCCAAAGGAAGCCATTCTCCTCGAGCTCGCGCGCGCATACCGGGTGGCAGGAAAGGCCGAAGACGCGCGCAAGACGTTGAATCAAATTGTCGAGCAGCACGCAGAGTCGCCATTTGCCGCCGAAGCGCG
>DASPWV010000681.1:0-7602 GCA_035637635.1 Vicinamibacterales bacterium
TGGCGGGCTCTGGTTCGCCGAGCGCGACGATTTCCATCTCGGGCTCATGGTCGTTCGGGAATTTCGCACCGATGCGAAGCTGCTCGGCAGCCGCTTTCGACAGCTCCATGAAGCGGCCCACCGCGCGAACCCGCGTGCCCCCTGTCGGTTTTTCCGGAATGGTAATCGCCGCGTGGGCGCGGGCGACTTCCTGCACTCCGTCCTTGAGCACGAGGTCATACACCCCCGGGGCCAGCTCGCCTACCAGCACGTCCGCCGACGAAGGGCTTTCGAAGATGAACGCGATTGCCGGCCGATCGCCTATCTCCGCGCGAAGGACAGGACGCAACCCCGTCCCGCGCACCTTGACCTTGCCGCCGAGCGGCGTTCCCGACGCGGCTCGATCCTCGATCATCGAGATTGGTGCAGGCTCGACGCTCGTAATGGACGGATGTGGCGGGCGAAACAGCAGCACGGCGCCGGCAGCCAGCGGCACGAGAATCAGGATGAACAGGCCAATGGCCGCATCAATCGCGTTGATGCGGCCGAAGAGCCGTCCTTCGGCATCGACCATTCGCGTCACGCGGTGTCTCGTGCCTCGTGCAGGTGAGGCGTTGCCGGATGCATAGAATGGGCTCGGACGAGCACGCGCTGCATCACCGCACAGGCCCCCAGACACGCGAACCACACTAAATATGGCGTCACGAGACCACGAAAGCGGATGAGCGTCCCGACGTTGCCGTTTGTGAGCGCCACGACGGCGGCTGTCGGCAGCGTGTATCCAACGAGCATCGCGGTTCCCAATCGATCGCGTGCGATGCCTGCGGCAATGCCAACTGGCGCGAGGAACACGAGCGCGTACCAGATCAAGTGCTCAGGCAGTTGCATCAGACCTCGCATGGTCATCTGCGAGGGCAGAGGCACTACGAGGAAGCTGATCGCGGCGCGGACGACGAAGCGCGCTGCCTCGCTCGCGGTCAGTGACGGGTGGACGTTCAACGTCGCGTAGAAACCCTCATCCAGGAGTTTGTACGACTGGCCGACCGTAAACACGTGCCCGAGATGTACGCTCGCCGCCGCTTCGAGCCCCTTGAGAACTCGCTGCTGAACGGACGCGTTCGTGAGCACGGCCGCCGCGAGAATCGCGAATGCGGCGCTCGCCGCAACAAAGCGACGTGCGCTCGCCACCAGCAAAAACAAGACCGACCCGATGGCGAGACCCGACACGATCAACACGACGGCACCCTCGCGCAGATTCCGCAGCGCGAACACTGCTCCCGCGGCAAGCAATGCGAGCAGGACGCGTCTCCTCCAGCCGCGCCTTCGAATGCACTCCACCGTCGCCGTGAGCGCCGTCGCGGCGAACAGGAAGTAGAGCGGCTCTTTCAACACCGCGATTGACCATAGAAACCACGTCGGCAGAAACAGCAGCAGCGTCAGACCCAAAAACGACGGCAGTGTGCCAAAGCCGCGATAGACGAGACGAAAGAGCAGGACGGCACCAGTCAGAAACGTCAGCGAGCTCACGAGTCGCAGGCCGTACGGTGACGGTCCAAGGAGCAACTGGAGGGACGTGACGAATCCAAGATAGCTGTTGCGCCCGTATTCGTCGAAGGCGACGACGTAGTCGTATTTCAACGCCGGAATCCCGAGCACGATGTTGCGAATCCGGAGCGCTCGCGCAAGTGTGTATGCTTCGTCCCCGAAGAGAATTCCTGCGGCCTGACTGTCGTGGTCGCTCACGAGAAAGAGGACGGCCACCGCGGCGGCACGCGCGGCAAACGCCGTCCAGAGCAGGGCCGACAGAATCCTTCGTTCCGACGGCAGCAGACCGCGTCCTGCGAGGACCGCGACCATCGCGACTGCGGCGGTGGTCAAGACGGTCAATGGCGAGAGCGTGAAGACGACCGCCAGCCCGACACCTGCACCGACGGCAGACCCCCACGGTAGCGCGGACGCGGACTTGAAGGTGTTCATCGACTGCGCCTATTATCCTCGGCCCGCCTCGAAGCGCGGCCCGCGGCCCGCAGTGCGGCCTCCCGAACGAAATGCAGCCTACCGCGCGAACGCGCGGCCTACAGCGCGAAGCGCTGCCCACCGCACGAAGAGCGGCCCACGGCACGAAGTGCCGCCTAATTTCGGCGCAGGACAGCGGCGGCTGGCGTGCCCGTGACATCGTCGACTATCTGCACCACGCTGCAGCGGTCGGGGCCGACGAGGTCCGTCAGCCGCCGGTCCTTGATATTGAGCACGAGAAGACTGCCGGAGGGGATGTCGGTCGGCTTGAACTCCGCGATGGAAAAGTACCTGGTGCGGTCCCACAGGTCCGGCCGCTTGTGCGTGGTCAGATGAAATTGCCACTGGACCACCTTTCCAGCACTGAGATCGTCGCTCAAGTACACTGCCGGCACCGGCGTGGCGGTATCTGTGGCAATCACAGATTCGACCACGCCACGCACATTCAGAAAGTCGTGCCGGAATGCCGACCGCAATTGATAACCGCCGAAGTAGTCGCGCGCGAACGACGCGAATTCGACGGGAATGCTCACCAGCAGGAGTGCCACTAGGACGCGACCGAGCGGTCGGCGATTGCTGAGAAGAAACTGTACGCCGGCGACACTGATGAGAACACCAAACGGTATTACCAACAAGTCTCGAGCGGTCGCATACTCCGGGGCATCGGGCAGCGTCGCGACGATTGGTACCGGCGCAAAAAAGAACCCGACGAATAACAGCGCATGCGGGATTGAAAACTGTCGCTGCCGGATGGCCCAGATACCGCACGGCAGAAGCACGGCGATCGCCAGCAGGAAAACACCGGCAAAACGCGTGGCCCACATCAGATCTGCACCGCCCGAGAAGAAGAGATATGAAGGATTGAAGTACTCCCAGTAGAGGTTCAGGCGCTCGGAGAGCTTCAGCGTTGTGGCGACGTTGTAATTCGTGAACATGTCCTGCAGCAGGCTCGGGTGGTACGGCAGCCACGCGGCCATTGGCAGTAGCGCGGCACCGAATCCCAGGCAGAGCGCGACGTTTGCGCGGCGTGGCTTACCGCTGAACCAAAAGACGACATTCGTGACGGCAAGATAGAAAGGCATCACGATCCACGACGAGATGTGGGTGTACAACCCGGCGCCGAGGATGAACCCGGCGGCCGCGGCCAGCCACGCGTTATCAGACTGGAGGTAGCGCAGCAGGCACCACAACCAGAGCAGCGCGAATGTCTGCGGGAGAAAATAATCCTGCGCGAGCCGCGCGAAGAAGAAATGAGCAGGTGTCAGCGCGAGCATCAACGCCGCCAGCACCGCATACCACGAATTTGCAAATAACCGTCGCGCGACGGCATATGCCAGCCACACGTTGAGCACGGCCAAAGCGACGTTCGGGAGGCGAACGGACCACATCGCGAGCGGCGCGACGCGCAGCACGGCCGCGGTGAGATAAAAAAGCAGCGGCTGCCACCAGGTTACGCTCTCGTGATTGGGAAGTAATGGATCGGTGATGTGGAAGAAGAGCGGGGCCGGATGCCCCGTCATGTCGCGTCCCGTCGTGGCCAGCGAGTAGCCTTGCATGGCCGTTCGCGCCTCATCCCAGCCCAGGTACACGGGTGCGCGACCGAGATCTTTCAGATACAACATGCTCGTAAAAACCACGATGCCGGCCATCGCCAAACGCACGAGCCATTCAGAACGCGGTCTCACGTCGGGTTGGCAGCTAACATGGCGTGGCTGTACCACGCGAAGAACTGGACCAGTGCCGCCGCGAAAAGCACGGTCACCATAAGTCGTGCTCCGAAGGTTTTGCTGTCCGACAACGATTCGAAGCCACGCGTGGCGAGCAGGGCACCGAAGATAGCGACAACGAGCGCACGTTGAATGGCGCGTGGCTCCTTGAATGTTGCGCCGATCAGACCGGCGAGGACGAATCCGTAAAGCGCGATCACCAGCACAACGCGCCGGCCGGCTCCGCCCGGTTTGGCGCGGAGCGTTTCGCGCGCGCCGACGATCATTGGGACAATCATCGGCAGCAGAAACACTCCTGCCATCCCTGGCGACTGATCGTTCACGAACAAATGCGACGGGCTGAAGAAGTCCCAAAAGACGTCGACAATCACGGTGAGACTCTCCCAATTCGTCAGCGTCGTGAGCCAGTCAATCGGGTTTCGAATGTGCGCCGGATGCACGAGCCAGCTGCCAAACGTGTCGGCGTACATGGCCGGGTGCCGCAAGAGCCAGACGAATGCCGGTGACAGCGTGAGGAAAAGCGCGACACCGGCCCAGAGGAACGCATTTCGTCGAATGCCGAATCGCCAACCAATCCACGCCGTCAGCGCGAGAAGAATGACGACCATGATGGCCGCAGATGGCGCGCTGTAAATGGCCGCGCCTAGCGCTGCGACCGCAGCGGCGAGTTGCCAGTGACGCGGAGCTGTGGATCGTTCGGCGAATGCCGCGAAACCAATCAGCCAGGCTGTCACAAACGGCAACTGCCAGACGCCATCCTGGGTGACCGAGCGGCTGTAGGTCACGTATGCCGGCGTCAACAGCAGCAGGATCGACGCAACCGCCGCGAGCGCGGCGCTGTCGAAGACGCGCCGAGCAAGAATGTACAGCAGCACAAGATTGACGGCGCCTGTCAGCGCTGCGACCCACCGAATACGCGTTGGACTCATCCACCAGACGCGCTGTGACACCGCCGCGGCATAAACGGGAAGCGGCGGGAGCCCGTTGCCGCTCGCTGAGCGGACGAAGAGCGGCATGAATCGCCCGTCGGCGTCACGAAGATCGTTTGCCGCGAGAGCGCTCGCAGCTGACGCGATCTCCATCTCCTCCCGGGTAAGGTCGCGGGTTTCGAGACGCGTGGCGTAGAGCGCCAGCGCGAACGCAAAGAGCAGAACCGATGTCAAAATGACGCCACCAGCACCATTCACGTTTTCAACGGCCCGAGCGCGCATTGTTTACCGCACTAGATTTGCTCATCGTCGCAGCCTATCTGCTGCTGCTTGCCGGTGTCGGCGTCTATTTCTCTCGTCGACAAACCAGCCTCGACGGATTTCTCGTCGCAGGCAAGAGGATGACATGGCTGCCCGTCGGCATGTCACTGATGGCCGCACTCAACAGCGGCATCGACTACCTGACGCAGCCTTCGGCGACTATTCGCTTCGGGTTGGTGCTCGTTGTCGGCACGCTCTCCTGGCTGGCGCTCTACCCGTGGATGTCGCGCATCGTCTTCCCGTTCTATCATCGGCTCAATTTCTATTCGGTTTACGAATACCTCGAAGCGCGCTTCGACGTGCGCGTACGCCTTCTCGCGGTGCTGATTTTCATAGTGTGGCGCCTAGGGTGGATGGCGACAGCGCTCTACGTGCCGTGTCTCGCCATCAGCGCCGCAACGGGCGGAGCGGTCAACCTGACGGCGCTCATTATCGGCCTTGGGACGCTGGTCACTCTGTACACGGTGCTTGGCGGAATCCAGGCCGTCATCTGGAACGATGTGATGCAGTTCTGCGTGATGTTTGGCGGCCTCGCCGCCACGGTCATCATCGTCGCTGCACATGTGCCCGGCGGCACTGCCGAAATCTGGAGCGCTGCTGCAGCAGCCGGCAAAACGGGATTGTGGGTGCCGATTGGTGGCCTGCGAGAGTTGCTGATTAATCCGGTGACCGTGCCCTCTTTGCTTTCCGCATTGATTGTCGGTCGCATGGCGCAATACACGAGCGATCAGGTCATGGTGCAGCGCCTGCAGACCACCCGCACGGTCAAAGACGCAAGGCAGGCGTTCATCGTCAACGCTGCCGGCGATGCATTGTGGATGATTGGCCTTTCGTTCGTTGGCCTCGCGCTCTTCGCGTATTTCCGCCACGACCCGGCGCCGCCCGGTCTCGAATCGGATCGGATGCTCCCGTACTTCATGGCGCGCGCGTTCCCGACAGGCGCGATCGGTCTCGTGATTGCCGCCATCCTTGCTGCGTCGCTTTCGAGCATCGATTCCGCCATTCACTCGTGCAGTTCCGTCGTAGTAGTGGACATCTACAACCGCCTCATTCGTCATCGCGAGGTGAGCCAGACGGCGTGGCTACAGCCCCGCCACTACGTGCCCGCCGCGCCAGCATCGTGTAGTGGCGGGGCTTCAGCCCCGCCGGCGCCAGCCGTGTCCGAATCGCGTAGTGGCGGGGCGTTAGCCCCGCCTTTGGCGACGTCTCGTAGTGGCGGGGCTTCAGCTCCGCCGGCGCCAGCGGTGGCCGAATCGCGTAGTGGCGGGGCTTTAGCCCCGCCACCGGTGATGTCGAGCAGCGATCTCGAAAGCCAACAGATTCGAGTTTCGCGTTTGATCACGCTCGCCGTTGGCGCCGCAGGGACGACGCTTGCCTGCAATGTGGCCGGAATTGGCAGTCTTCTCGAGATCGCCAACAAATTGATCAACTCGTTCACCGGGCCGCTCTTCGGCATGTTCCTGCTGGCCATGTTCAGCGCCCGCGCCGGGAGTCTGGCCGCGCTTGCGGGCGGCGCAGCGGGCGCGGTCGCGAGCTATTACGTCGCGTATCACAGTGGCTTGAGTTTTCTGTTGCCGTCGACGTTTGGCCTGGTGACGACACTCGCAGTGGGCGTTCTGGTCACCTTCGCAGTCCCGCGCTCGCCCCTGGAAGGCGAAGCGCTCACGTGGTGGGTGGTGATGCGGCGGCCATTACATGTCGACACGTAGTGGCGGCCCTTTAGGGCCGCCGTCGATCGCAGCAACATGGAATCGTCTACGTTTCAATATGGGATTACGCGCTCCGGCGGCGTTGCCCGAGGAACTTCCCGCATCCATTGATACGCCACACGAAGCGCGTGATCTGAATCCAGCGCGCGAGAGGCGGATACCTCGAGAATCACCTGTTGCTGATCTGTCGGTACCTGAAGGTAATACACTACTGGCTCGTTGCTGCTGATCGTCTGCGCGATCCGACGGCGCCGATTGACTGATACGCGGGCTTCGACTGGATTGGATTGCACATCGGGCTCCGGCGCCCAAAGCGCGATTTCAAGCCACGGTTGTTCGACGGGAAGAGTCTCCACCGCGCGCGCCGCGGCCCAGCGCAGATCGCCGAACTGAGAGGGACCCTCTGAAGGCGTGAAGCCGTACTTGAAATGCACGCCTGATCGAACGGCCCGGACCGGCACGCGCAGATCGGCACGCGCAGCGACGGCTTGACCCGCGGCCGCGATCCCTGCAATGACGAACGCGGAAGTCCACCACACTCTGGACGGCGGACGTTGGGATTGACCCTGAGGCCCCCCCGCTGTTTGATACAACGCCGCAAGCCAGAAGAGCAGCGTCACGAACGAAATCCACGACGCGGGGTGCTGCGTGGGGACGCCGACCATGCTCGCCAGACCGACGCCGACGAGGACCATGCGCAGAATTGTCGTGGCGCCGAAAGGCTCTACGTACGCGCCGCCTTTCCAGAGCAACGCAAGAATCAGAGCGGAAAGCCACAGTGACGGCAGCGCGCCAATGAGGCCGAGCTCGGCCACCTGATGACGCCACCAGTTCTGTGCGTTGTCGGGCCGGAGCGACTCGCCGCGAAACGGTGGAACGTAGTCGCCCACGACGACGTGGAATGCACCGATGCCCACGCCT
>DASPWV010000682.1:0-9308 GCA_035637635.1 Vicinamibacterales bacterium
GAATGCCGCACACAGCTGTCGTGTAGGAGTGATCGAGGTCCGGCCGCCATCGCGAACGGCCGCTGTCATCACGTCCGTAGGTGAGATAGGCGGACATGGTGTTCAAGCCGGTGCCCGGACGCTCCCCGATGAAGTGCACGACAGCGTCAGGCTCGATGAGCTGACCCAGGTGGTATCCCGCGCGCACGCGTCCGTTTTCGATCACGACGTCGATGTCGGCGACGCGGACACCGGCCTGACCGAGTTGCCGTCGCAGCGGCTGCAGCACGGCGCGCAGATGCTCGTTGACGGCATTGGCGTTGAGGCCGTCCGAGATTACGAGTTGGATCTGCGGCGTCCGGCGCGATGAGTACAACTGCAACACGGCACTCGTATCCGGCGGCCGAAGGCGCTCGCCGCGAGCCGGATGTGAAAGGTAATCGTCTCGGTCGCTCGCGGTCGATCGCACGTGCAGATGGTTTGGCGCCGCGTCTCGAATGACACCCGCATCGAGTGCCGCGTACAACGCAAGCCGCGCGTGATTGTAAATCACGTCGACACGCCGATCGGAGGCGGCACGCGCCTGCTCACCCGGACCGCGGCCGAGATCGAAGCCCCGCTCGACCAACTCCTGCTGCTTCCGGCGTGCCTCCTCAATTAGCGCAGCAGTCGAACGTTCGTCGCCACCGGCCCTGTGATACTGCGCGTAAAGCGCCGGGACGGGATCGGTGTGCGTCGTACGGCCGACCGGATCGAAGACGCCGAGCGCGTTGAGCCGGCGCTGCATTGCTGACGTCATCTGCCTGCCGGTCGCATCACGCAGCGAGGGATGTTCGCGAAACGATGTCGTCAGATAGCCGAGCATTGGATCCGCGTTTCCAGCCACCGCCATCAAGTAGGCAGGCGCCGCGCTGGCAACCACTCGCTCGGTGATCGATCGCAGAGCCGCGGGATCGATGCCCATGTGAAATGTGGCGCAGACATCCAGGCCCATCGTCAGGCCGTGCAACTTGGCCATCACCGAATCCTCGAGGCACGCGCGTTCGAGCTGCTGGGGCGTGCGAAAGACCTCCGGCCCGATGAAACCGGCGACGTCGTTCACGATGGTCCAGACGCGTGTCTCCCGCATGAGAACACGCGCAACCCCGTACGTTCGCGATTCGAGCGTGACCATGTCCACGCCCTCGGCCGCGCCATTGGTGACTGCAGATCCCTGGCCGGTTTCGAAATAGAGCGCCGGAAAATCGCGCGCGAGGTCGAGAACGCCGTCCACGTCCAGGCCCACCATGCCGGCCAGCGCTTTGCTGGTCCCCGCAAGGCTTTGAAATCCCACATCGACGTGAACCCGCGCGCGGGCGGCGTGCTGTTTCCGGAGATCTGACAGCACACAGTAGCGCGTCGGCAGATCGAGTCGAGAAACAATTTGCCGCAAAAGGGTCTCGAGCTCGACGATGGTCTCGAGATCGTCGCTTGCGGGATTGACGCCGATGACGACATCGCCGCAGCCGTACGCGAGTCCTTCGAACACCGAGAACAGGATCTCGTCCTCGGCATCCCCAGGACTGTTCGGCTGAATGCGGGAGCCAAAATGACGCGGTGATCCGATCGCGATGCCGTCGCCAGGAAGAGGATTGAAGACGGATCGCGCCACACTCGCGAGCTGTTCGTTGGTCATCACCTTCACGACAGCAGCGATGGATTGGCTCGTCAGGCCGCCACGATACTGGCGGACCCATGCAGATCCGCGTAATGAGAGCAGCGTGTCTCTGAACTGCTGAAGAGTGAGCGACCCGACCGCCGCGTGAGCCTCGCGATCGATCGATCGTGCGAGCGCGTCGCTCACGGCGTCATCGACGAGCGGGGTGTCATCGATCTCGCGGAGGGTGGTCGCGAGGAGCTCCGCGCGGGCCGACTCGCGCAGGGCCTCGTCGCGCGTCCCGCCGACGAGAAGGTCGCCTTCCTTGAACGCGTTCGCCAGCACCAACGCTTCGCGCAATCGCCGAGCGTCCATGACGTGTTGTCAATCATTATCCTGGCGAGTGCATCCGAATGCGCAAACTCCGCTGCCGGCATCTTCATTGCTTCCTCCAGGGCGGCAATTGGATCGCTGAGCTGGAGGTGATGTCATGCGCTTGCAAACTTCGCTGGTGATCGCGCTCGTCGGGTTTTCCTTGACCATCGCTGCTGCGCGGCCGGCCGCGCAGCAGGTCGATAAACGACCGGTGACGTTCACGGCGTTTGCCGTGAGCCTCGGCGATGTGGCGACTCCTTCGGGCGCCGGCACGATCGAGATGCGGATCGATCGATGGTCAACCGACGAGCAACGCAAACGCCTCGTGACCGCTTTTCAGGAAGGTGGATCTGACGCGCTGATGGACGCACTCGAAGACCTTCCACGCGCCGGATACATTCGCTCACCGGGCTCTCTCGGCTACCACCTTCATTTCGCCTATCAGTCGCCGCTGGCCGAAGGCGGCCGTCAGATCATCCTGTTGACCGATCGCTACATGAGTTTTTGGGAGGCCGCCAATCGTCCCAGGTCAGTCGATTATCCGTTCACGCTCGTTGAATTACGGCTCGACAAGCATGACGAGGGTGTCGGCAAGGTATCCATCGCGGCCAAGGTCACCGCTGCACGCGGCAACCTGCTCACGCTTGAAGACTTCGCGACCCAACCGGTACGGCTCACGCAGGTCAAGCGCCGCGGATAGCTGCCATAGCCCCACATCGACAAGATCAGTTGCCGATCACGTAGTGGCGGGGCTTCAGCCCCGCCGGGCCTCGCAGTCTGTAACGCTTGACGGACCGAATCGGTCGGATATAAGCTCTCTTGCGATTGAGACCTAGTCTCAACTTGCAGACGCATCAATCGCAGGGAGTCATACGTGTCGAGAATCTTCGCTCTATGTCTGTTCACGATCGCCGTAGCATCATCTGCCGCCGCCCAAACGCACGGTCGTTCGCGCGCGGATCAGACATTTCGCTTCGACCTACCGGCTGGGCCGCTCGGTGACGCTCTGTCATCCTTCCATCTGATCACCGCAAAGCGGGTCGTCGCACCCGCGGGTGCGACCGTGGACGGACTGGCAACGCCGGGCGTGACAGGGACCTTCACGTCAGATGAGGCACTCGCGCGGCTCCTCGCCGGGACCGGTCTCACGTTTCATGAGACGGCGGACGGCACTTATGCGATCGAGGTGACCGTCGCTCCGCAGAACGTGGAAGTGACCGGGCATGTGCCGTATCGCGCCGAAACCACGACGACGGCGACGAGGACGCTCACGCCATTGCGCGACGTGCCACAGGCGATAACAGTCGTCACGGATCGACTCATCGCGGATCAGCGCATGCAGAGCATGGCGGATGTCGTCCGCTACATTCCAGGCGTCGGCATGTCGCAAGGCGAAGGCAACCGCGACGCGCCAGTATTTCGCGGCAACAGCACGACGGCGGATTTCTTTGTCGACGGCGTGCGTGACGATGTCCAGTACTTCCGGGACCTGTACAACATCGCGCAGGTCGAAGCGTTGAAAGGCCCGAACGCGATGATCTTCGGCCGCGGCGGCGCCGGCGGTGTCATCAATCGCACCACCCGACAGGCCGACTGGATGACTTCGCGCGAAGTGACGTTGCTCACAGGCTCGAACGACAATCGACGCGCGACGCTCGATCTCAATCAGCCTGTCACCGACGAATTCGCGGCGCGTCTGACCAGCATGTATGAAAACTCGGCGAGCTACCGTCGCGGCGTCGAGCTCGAACGGTATGCATTCAATCCGACGCTCGCGCTGTCGTTCAATGGCAATGCCGTCGTGCATGCGGGTTACGAGCACTTCCATGACAACCGCACCGCCGATCGCGGCGTGCCATCGCAGGCGGGCGCGCCTGTTGCCAGCGACGTCTCCACATTCTTCGGCGATCCGAACAATAGCCGCGCGCACGCAACGGTGGATGCGCTTTCCACGGCGGTCGATTACAAATTGGGCGGCGGCGGCGCGATGCTTCGAAGCCGCACGCGGCTGGCGCGCTACGACAAGTTCTACCAGAACGTGTATCCGTCCGCCGCGGTGAACGATTCAACCGCTACCGCATCGATTGCCGCGTACAACAGCTCGACTGAGCGCCGCAACCTGTTCAACCAGACGGATCTGAACTTCACCCGCCGAACGGCCGGCATCGATCACACGGTGCTGATCGGGGCCGAGCTCGGCCGGCAAATCACAGGCAATTTCAGGAACACCGGGTACTTCACCGCGGTGGGCCCAAACACCACGTCGATCAACGTGCCTGTGGATGCCCCGACGATTGCCGTGCCAGTCACGTTCCGGCAAAGCGCGACGGACGCAAACAATCATGCAGTCGCGACCGTGGCGGCCGTTTATGCGCAGGATCAGCTCTCTTTGTCCCGTCACGTGCAGGCGATCTTCGGTGTCCGCTACGACAGGTTCAATGTCGACGTTCACAACAACCGCAGCGGCGCGGACTTCGCGAGCCGGGACAACCTCGTCTCACCGCGCATCGGCGTTGTGGTGAAACCGATGCAGCCCTTGTCCGTTTACGGCAGCTACAGCGTCGCGTACCTGCCTCGCGCCGGCGAGCAACTCTCATCGCTGTCGATCAGCAACCAGGCGCTCGATCCCGAGGAGTTCAGAAATATCGAAGCCGGAGCCAAGTGGCAACTTCGACCCGATCTCTCGCTGACGACAGCCATCTATCGCCTGGATCGAACGAACATCGTCATCGCCGATCCCAATGACAGTGCACGCTCGATCTTCGTCGATGGCCAACGGACGAAAGGGCTCGAGGTGGAGCTCGCGGGAAATGTGACGCGCGCGTGGAGCGTGATGGGCGGGTATACGCACCAGCGCGGGCGGATCACGCGGACGCTGTCAGCGTCCGCCCAAGCGGGCGCCGTGCTCGCCTATCTTCCGGGCCACACGTTCTCGGTGTGGAACCGCTATGACGCCGGATCGCGAGTCGGTCTGGGTGTGGGCGTCGTGCATAGCAGTGACATGTTCACGTCGACGGACAACCGCGTGACGCTTCCGCGTTTCACTCGTGTCGACAGCGCGCTGTTCGTGCGGGTCAGCGACAGACTTCGCGCGCAGGTGAACATTGAAAACCTGTTCGACGTGCGCTATTACCCGTTCGCGAATGGCAACAATAACATCACCCCGGGGGCGCCGCGCGCGGCGCGCGTTTCGCTGACCGCGCGGTTTTGAGTTCTCTGGACGCGTGACTACATCATCGCCGCCGTCGCGGATCAACCGGATGCGCAAGTGGCCGCAACCAGATTGCTGAAAAACCAGGACGATATCGGCAACGCCGTCGCGCAGCACTACGGAAAGCCCGCCGGCGAGCAGCTGACAAAGCTGCTCAAAGAGCACATCACGATTGCCGTCGACATCATCAAGTTCGCAAAAGCCGGCGACAAGGCTTCGCAGCAGCAGGCCGACACGAAGTGGCACAAGAACGCCGAGGACATCGCAGAATTCCTCAGCAAGGCGAATCCGAACTGGCCGAACGCGACGCTGGTCGACCACATGAACCGACATTTGTCGACGACAACAGATGAGGTCGTCGCTCGATTGACGAAGAACTGGGACGCGGACGTGCGCGCGTTTGACGCGGTTTACGACCACATCCTGAAGATGTCTGACGCGCTGTCGGAAGGCATCATCAAGCAGTTTCCTGAAAAGTTCGCCGACCGCTCGATGACGAGGGAATAAGTCGAGCGGCGCTGCCGGTGCACCGGTCGCCAGGGCAACGGTCACCGGCAGCTCGTCGAATCTCGTCAGCGACATCAGCTTTGTCGCCGTCGGACGCGAACCGAGCGCCGTTGCGGCCTGAGGTCGTCAACCGGACCGCTCCTTCCCGTCTACGTCGTCGCTCGGCGGTCTCGTCAGAGCCGCTGCGTGCTCCTCACAGACCGCAGCGTGCATCCCCAATTGCCGTGCGAGGCCGAGTTCGTGTCGAGCGAAGTTCGGACAATCCGGCCAGTCGCATAAGTAATCGGAAAGGGCCTCCTCCTGACCACTTGCGTCTGAAAAGTCCACTCGGATGGTGACCTGAGGCACGTCGTTCATCTCCCGCGTGCGGACTCGAGGCGCTCAGCCCAAGTTGCGTCACGAGCTCGTCTGCTCTCTCAGTGCAAGACGCGCGCCGCGCACCGCCATTCGCACAGCGCATTCCGAAATGACCACAGTGCCGGCTCAATCGTGAGCCGACCCTGGATGCAATCCTGTTTTTTGCTCTGACAGAGAGGGCGGAACACGCGACGCGGCGATGACGACTTACTGTCCTGACTGGGCCGCGGCAACAGCCTGACGGGACCTGGTCGCCGCGTGATCCGCGCTGTAGCGATAGACGAAGTCCTTGAATTCGGGATGCAGGAAATCCGCGCCGAAGTTGTACTGCTTCATCTCCTTGAAGGCCTGATCGGCGCTCCAGCCGTTCTGCGTCATTCGATAGACGGCGGTCATGACGCCCGTTCGATGGCGGCCGCCAACGCAGTGAACATACACCGGCTGCGCGGCTGGATCGTTCACGGTGCGCAGGAACTGGGCAATCTTTTCAGATGTCGGCGGCACGTGCGTGGTCATGGGTATCTGGAGATATGCCAGGCCTGCGCGCTTGGCCATCGCGCCTTCGTTCCTATCGGCGTCGTCGCTCTCGAGGTTGATGATGGTCTTGACACCCAGCGCTGCCAGGTCTGAGTAGTCCTGGCCCTTCGGCTGCGCGCCACGGTAGTAATTCGGATTGATACGGCCGAAATTCTCGATGCGAATGCTCGCGAATTCGTTGGGGCGGCCGCTTTTCGCAGCAACCGGGGTGACGAGCGAAAGCCCCGCGACAATCGCGAGCACATTGGTTCTCAAAACACTTCGATTTAGACGCACTGGGCACCTTCCAGAAAGTTCGGATTGTGATGGAAACAGGCGCCTGTGAGAACGCCTGTGCCTGAATAGAGGCAAAATTGGTGCCACGCCTCAAGTCGAGAGACCGGCCCCGACCGGCTCGATTTTTCGCTCGAAATAGCTTCAGCGGACACCGTGGAGGACAGCTCGACAATGCGCTATGGCGGCCTGCTCGGCTGTCATTTGACAACGGACAAATAATCGCGGTACTCATCAGGGTCTGATGCCGCTCACAAACACCGATCCCTTCGCACAGTTCAAGGAAGCCCAGAGGCAAGGCTGGGCGTTTTTTTCGCCGCTCGAGGCCATCACGACGGGGCCGGCGGCGCGGCTGGTGCGCCAGGCGAACGTGCACGCCGGACAACGCGTACTGGATGTCGCCTGCGGAACGGGTGTCGTCGCGGTCACGGCCGCGCGTCTTGGCGCGCGCGTCACCGGACTTGATCTGACGCCTGAGCTTCTGGCCCGGGCGCGCGAGAACTCGAGCATTGCCAACGTCGAGGTCGAGTGGCACGAAGGGGACGCCGAGCAATTGCCCTTCGAAGACTCGACGTTTGACGTCGTGCTCAGCCAGTTCGGCCATATGTTCGCGCCGCGACCGGATGTCGCGGTGGCCGAGATGCTTCGCGTCCTGAAACCGGGTGGGACAATGGCGTTTTCGACGTGGCCGCCGGAGCTGTTTGTCGGCCGCACGTTCATGTTGGTTGGACGCTACAGCCCTCCGCCGCCGCCTGGCGTATCTCCGCCGCCGCTGTGGGGCGATCCAACCGTCGTGCGGGAGCGCCTCGGCGCTGCAGTCAAGGATATCGTGTTCGATCGCGACCGGATGCTCGTGCCGACGCTGAGTCCAGAGCACCACCGAGTGAACTTCGAAAAGACGGTCGGTCCCGTCATCAAACTCGTCGAGATGTTGTCTCCGACCGATCCTGCGCGTCTGGCGCAGTTCCGCCGTGAGTACGACGCGCTCGTCAAGGAGTACCTGCAGGACAACGTCACCCGACAGGATTATCTGGTGACGCGTGCAGTAAAAGTCTGAGATCCCTCACGCATTCTGACGCCGGCGCCGACACACAGCCGCGCGACATCGCGCCGTTGGTCACAGCGTCCGCGGATATCTCTCGCGCTTCAAACGCCGAGGAACGGTGAATCCCTTGGAACTCAGCGGCCACCCGATTAAGCTCTGGCTTGCGAGGTCCTGCCGTTTGTGAAGATCACGTCCGCGCGCATGACGGTCGTCGGAACGCCATGGCGGGAGCTCATCTTTCTCGAGCTCCTCACCGATGCCGGGTTGACCGGCCTCAGTGAGGTGCGGATGGTGAACAAGACGGAAACGCTCATCGCGTGCGTCAATGAGCTCACTCCGCGGTACGTCATCGGCGCGGATCCATTTGACGTCGAACGGCTCGCCTGGAACGTGCAGCGCGCCGAGTACGGCCGGCCCGGCGAAATCGCGCAATCGGCGCTCGCCGCGGTCGACATTGCCTGTTGGGATCTGATGGGGCAATCGCTCGGCGTCCCGATTTGGAAGCTGCTTGGCGGTCGATTTCGCGATCGCGTTCCGGCGTATGCGAACGGCTGGTACCAAGCGGCACGCGATCCAGGGGCGATTGGGCAGCTCGCGGGCACGGTCGTCGAGCGCGGGTATCGCGCGCTCAAGCTCGATCCCTTTGGCGCCGCCAGCGCGGAGCTGCCGGCGAGCGAACGCCGCCGCGCGCAATCGATCGTGGCGGCCGTACGCGATGCTGTCGGACCGGACGTCCAGATTATGATCGAGATGCACGGCCGATTCACACCCGCAACGGCCATACGCGTGGCCGCTCTGCTCGAACCGTACGATCCGGAGTGGCTCGAGGAGCCTGTGCCGCCCGAGAACGCGGATGCGCTCGATCGCGTGCGGCGTTCGACGCGCATTCCGATGGCGACCGGCGAACGCGCGCACACCATCGCCGATATTCGAGAGTTCGTCGAGCGCGGCATCGCCGACATCGTTCAAGCGGATCTCACGCACTTCGGCGGCTTTCTTCCGATGAAGCGCCTCGCGGGCTGGGCGGACGCGCATGGCCTGCTGCTCGCGCCACACAACGTCTGCGGACCGGTCGGCACGCTCGCGAACGTCCACCTCGCCGTGACCACGCCCAATTACAAACTGCTCGAACACTTCAACGACTTTGCCGATCCCTGGGTGCAGGATCTCGTCGATCATCCGCCGCTCGTGGCGGAGAGCGACGGCTGTTTCGATCTGCCGGAGCGTCCTGGATTGGGCGTGATGCTCGATCACGAGGCATGCCGCGCCCATTCGCGGACCGGCGGCAGATTGCAATTGTTCGAAGCCGGATGGGAACGGCGCGGCGCCGCGCAGGTCTGACGTGCATCCCGCGATTCGACGTGTGCGGCGGAGACTCATCCCTTTCG
>DASPWV010000683.1:0-5887 GCA_035637635.1 Vicinamibacterales bacterium
GGCAGCGATCGGATCGAGCAGTCCGGAGGCCTTGCCGATGTTCGATTGGGTCTCACGAAGGAAACAGGTACGGGCCGGCACTTCGAATTAATGTTGGTGCACGCGCGCACCGACATGACGCACGATGTGAGGTTCACAACATGGCGTTGGGATCCGGTTGCCCGCCGCGAGGTTGGTGAGCAGCGCACTGACCACAACCAGGATCGAACTCACATCTGGGGTCTGCACAGCGAGTACTCGCGCCCTCTGGGGTCCGAAGGCTGGAGCGTAGGCTGGCTGGGCACGGTGAATCGATTGTCGCACCCGAAGATTCCCAACTACGTCATCCAGAACATCCCACGCGATCCCGGCATCACGTATGCCTTTAACGCTGGTGCGGGAGTCAGTCGCACTGTCGGTGCAACTTCGTTTGCCGCCGATCTGATCTACGAGCCGATGTTTGCAGACACGTGGGCTGACGCGGCGAACGACACGGCCGTTGTTGGCTGCCGCGAGGTGTGTCTCGCTGACGCCGGAACGATCAGGGCGGGAGCGAAGATTGTCGAGAACAACTTTCGCTTCAACAATGTGAAGCTGCGCCTCGGCGCGGGCCAGGACTTCGCCGTAAGTGGCGGCAGCACGACCCTTGGTTTCCAGATGGGACTCGGCGTCTACGCGATCAACTACCGGCTGCAACAAGCCAACCACGTGCAGCAGACTTCCCGTACGCAACGCGAAGACTGGTTGGAATGGTCGCCGACTCTTGGCCTCAGCTTCCGGTCACGACAGCTGGACGTGCTCTACAACTTCTCGCTCACTTGCGGTCCGGGCTCTTGCGGACAAGGCACGGCCGGACCTCAAGTCTTTTTGACCCCGGGCGTTGACCGCGCCGCATCCGGAATTATCGTTGCGCCGAGCGGCGAGCTATTCATGCAAAGTGGCACACTGAAGGTCCACAAGCTCACCATCAGAGTCCCGATCCACTAAGCATCAGACCGAGCGATGGGGAAAGAAACCGTGTGGCTTCTCTCCCCATCGCTGATTGCGTGATTCACGAAAGGGCGCGACCATCGCTCCCGAACAGGTGCACTCGCTCGGCGGGCACTTGAATCGTGATCGTGTCCCCGACATCCGGCAGTGAATCCGCAGACACCGACGCCATCAGCCGGTGCGGCCCCACCTCGAAGTGTATGTGACTTGTTCCGCCAAGGCGTTCGACAAGGACGATTTTTCCAAGAAGAGCATCGTCTGAATTTGGCGTTCCGTTGGCGGCGAGATCGACGTTGAGATCTTCTGGACGAATGCCGAGCGTCACCGACGCGGACTCGTTTTCCGAAGGAAGCAATTTTCCGGGCAGCTTTACTCGTGCGCCTTCCGTCATGAACGCGAGCGCCCCATCATCGGTTTGAAGGCGGCCGTCGACGAAGTTCATCGATGGCGTGCCGATGAAACCGGCAACAAATCGGTTGACCGGCGCGAGGTAGAGCTCGATGGGCCGGCCGATCTGCTGGATCTTTCCGTCGGCGAGAACGACAATCCGGTCGCCGAGGGTCATCGCTTCGACCTGATCGTGAGTCACATAAACCGTCGTAGTGCCGAGCCGGCGCTGCAATCCGCCGATTTCGATTCGCATCTGCGCGCGAAGGCCCGCGTCGAGATTGGAGAGAGGCTCATCGAATAGGAACACGAGCGGCTCGCGAACCATTGCCCGCCCCATGGCGACACGCTGGCGCTGTCCACCGGATAGCTGCTTCGGCCTGCGTTCGAGGAGCGGCTCGAGACGGAGCATTCCTGCCGCCCACGTGACGCGCCGCTCGATCTCGTCCCGGGGGACTTTTCGCAGACGGAGACCCAGCGAAAGGTTTTCGCGCACGGTCATGTGGGGATACAGACCGTAATCCTGAAACACCATCGCAACGTCACGATCGCGTGGAGGGAGCGGCGTGACGTCGCGGTCGTCGATCCAGATCTTGCCGGTAGTTACGGTTTCAAGACCGGCGAGCATACGCAGGATCGTCGATTTGCCCGAGCCCGAGCCGCCGACAAGCACGAGCAGCTCTCCGTCGGCAACCTGCAGGTCGAAGTCTTCGACGACGGTGACTTCGCCGAAGCGCTTGCTGACGTGTTCGAACGTGACCGATGGCATATCAGCCTTTGATCCCCGCGCCGGCCATGCTCTCGATGAAGTTCCGCTGGAGAAACGCGTAGGCGATGACGACGGGAACGACGAGCACCATCGCCGATGCGAGCGATACTCCGATCGTTCCGGCACCGCCCCCGAGCGCGAACACCGTCAACAGCTGCGGAAGCGTCATCAGGTGCTGGTCGCGCACGACGAGCAACGGCCAGAGAACCTCATTCCACGATCCCATGAAGGTGAAGATCGCAACGATGGACAGCACCGGCTTGGAGAGTGGCCAGAAAATGGTGAAGAGAATCCGCAGCTCTCCCATGCCGTCCATCCGCGCCGAGTCGATGAGCGATTGCGGAATCTGAAGAAAAAACTGTCGCAGCATCAGGATGGCAGTGGCGTTGAACAAGTAGGGCACTATGAGGGCAGCATAGGTGTCGATCCATCCGAGCTGCACGATCAGCGTGTAGAGTGGAATCAGCGTCAGTTGACCGGGAACCAGCAGTACGGCTATCGTCGCGGCGTTGAGTACGGGCCTTCCGCGGAAGCTGAGGCGCGCCATCGCGTACGCGGTCATCGAGCCAAATAGCAGAACCGCCAGCGTGATCGTCGTTGCGACGAACGCGCTGTTGAGAAGAGCGCGTCCGAAAGGTGCGCGTGCCCACATGGTGCGATAGTTGTCGAACGTGATGTGGTTCGGGATGAGCGACAGCGAGCCTACCTCGATTGGCGGCTTGAACGTGGCGGACGCCATCCACAGGAAGGGATAAATGAAGGTGATGGCGGCAATTGTCAGCCCTGCGTACAAGGCGACACGGCGGAACGTTTTCACAACGCCTCGGTGCGGCCGATGGTCCGGCGCTGAATGAAGACTACCATGCCAATGATCAGCGCCAGCGCCACTCCGATGGTTGCCGCGTAACCCATCTTCTGGTAGGCAAAAGCATTCGTGTAGAGGTAAAGCACCACCGAGTAGGTGCGTCTCAGCGGACCGCCTCCGGTCATCACGTACGGCTCGATGAATAACTGGAAGCCGTTGATCGTGGAGAGAGTGACCACCAGCAGAGTCTGCGGCAGGAGGGAAGGGAGCGTCAGATATCGAAACCGCTGCCAGGCGGATGCCCCTTCGATTTCGATCGCCTCCTGACAGCTTCGCGGAATGTATTGAAGCCCTGCCAGATAGATGATCACGTAAAAGCCGACGTTCTTCCACGTCACCATCACCGCGATCGCGGGCATGGCTGTCGCGGGATCGGTGAGCCAGGGCACCGGATTCAATCCGATTCGCGCGAGCAGCCGGTTGATCAACCCAACGTCGGTAGCGTAGAGGTGGCTCCAGAGGATGGCGACTACGGCGCCGGAGATGACCACCGGCAGAAAGAACGAGGCGCGCCAGAAGCCGCGGAGCACGAGCCGGCGATTGAGCGCGAGTGCGAGAGCCAGGGCCGACGCGATCTGGAGCGGTACGTGAATGCTGAGAAAAACGAAAGTGTTGGCTACCGCTCTCCAGAAGCGCCCGTCATTGGCGAGCAGGCGCACGTTGTCGAAACCGGCGAATGACGGCGTGGTGACGAGATCCCACTGCATGAAGACGAGCGCCAGCGCGAACGCAATCGGGTAAACCGCGAAGATGAGAAGAAACGCAGCGTAGGGTGCCGCAAGCAGGGAACCGGATCGCTCTTCAGCGCGCACGAACGATATTCCTCGCTTCTGCCGCCGCCTTAGCCAATGCTTCGCGGACGGGCATTGTGCCGTAGATCGCGGACGCCTCGTACGCTTCCGAAATAAGGTCGAACATCTCGACGACGTCGGGATCGATGTCGATGTCGCGCGCTCGTTCGACGTAGGTTGCATAAGTTGCGAGGGCCCGCCACCGCGCGAGCGAGCGAGTGAAGCGCGCATCGGTGGAGAGGCCACGCCTGTAGGGCAGCTGGCTTGCCTCTTCGATCAGCAGGCGGTCGGCAGCAGGCGATGTGAGATACGCGACGAAGCTCGCGGCGGCGTCGGGGTGACGCGTGGTGGAGAAAATCGCGATGCTCCGCAGATCGGCAAACGCGAAGCGATCAGCCGGAGCGGTTCCGTCGGCGGCAGGCACCGGCACCACGTCGTAGCGAAGGCCTGGAACCTTGAGCTCGTCCATCTCCTTCACGAACCACGGCCCTATGATCTTCATCGCAACGGTGCCGTCCGCGAATGGGTCCCGGCCGAGAGCAAAGTTGGAGCGAGGCAGCGACCCCTCGGCGAATCCGCGGCGCAACAACTCCAACGCCTTTACGGCCGCATCGTTGTCGAAAATCACTTTCCCATTGGTGACGAGCGTTCTGCCCCCCGAGCTCGCGAGATACAGAGGGTAAAAATCGTAGAAGCGCTCGAACCAGGTTGTCTTGAGAGTGGCCCACATTGCCCAGCGGTCGTTGCGACCATCTCCGTTGGTGTCGCGCGCGAGTCGCCGCCAGACATTCAGCAGCTCGCTCTGTGTGCGCGGGGGGTCGAGATGCGCGGCCTTGAACATGTCGACGTTGTACATCAACATCTCGGGATTGGTCTTCCAGGGGAACGCGTAGATTCCGCCGTCGCTCAGCCTGAGTGACGCGAGCATCGCCGGCGTCATTCGCTCCTGGAGACGCGCCGCCGTCGCCACGCGATTGTCGAGTCGCACTACGCCTCGTGCGCGGACAAGCCGCGCGAGCAGCGCAGAAGAAACGTTCGAGCTTACATCAGGCGTTGCCTTTGCAACTATTGCTGCGAGCAGGACTTCTTCAGATGAGCGACCCGCCGGCAGCGGCTGCACGCGAACCTGAACGCCCGGGTGCTCGAGATTCCATTGAGCGGCAAGCCGATTGGCGAGCCGCGTCTCTACGGGATTAGCCGCCGGCCAGTATGTAAGCGTGATCGGAGCGGCGACGGTGCCTGATGAGGCGATCTCGATTCCTGAATCTGCACGGCGAAGCACGATGCGCTCACCGCCGGGCGCAGAGTATTCGCGGCGATCCGGAATTGCGGTAAGCGAAGTTGCTGGATCTCCCACGGGCCGATAGCGCATGTATTGCGCTGCTTCGGGATTGCTCGTAACGCGCTGCAGTGCCAGCAACGACTCGATTGTGGACTCTGCTCCCGCGTTCCTGTTCACATGAACGGGCGACGGTCCGTCGATCCCGTCGAACGTCCGTCCTGTCTTCTCGTCGTACATGCTGACGTGCGCGGCATTCGCGCCGACAAACCAACCGGCGGCCAGTCCCGCAAAGATCGCGTAACGCCGGTCGCCCGTCGCGTCTGCCAATGCCAGATAACCCTCGACGATTGGGCCGACCCCGTATGCGATCTGGGGAAACCATTTCGCAGTCCCATCGGGCGAGATCTCCGCCGGCACCTGTCCAGCGAGGAGAAACCTTCCCCACAATGCGTCCGCTTCCTTCCCGGCCGCTGCCGCAAAGTCGGGACGGTTCAGCACTACGGCAGCTTCAGCGAGTGCCTCGATGGACCGTGCTCCCCAGGCGTGCCAGGACACACCCGGATGATCCACGCGAGCGCCCCACGGTGGACTATTAGTCGTACCTGCCGATAGCGGAATGAGCAACATCGCTGTCCGAGTCGCCAGCGCCGCTCGCGCTGGCGAAGGCTCCGCTCGTTGCAATGCCACCAAGCCGAGCAACGCCTCGGCCGTCGCTGTAGCAGATCCGCCAATCAATCGCCCAGCGTCTACCTCTTGTGCCACTCGAGCGACTGCGCGGTCCAGTGTCGGTCGAAAGCTCGAGAATCGCGTCGAATCACGGGGAC
>DASPWV010000684.1:0-2846 GCA_035637635.1 Vicinamibacterales bacterium
AGTTTCAAACTGAACGCCATGTTGGCGCGAACGGTCATGTGTGGGTACAACGCGTAGCTTTGAAACACCATCGCGATGTCGCGATCTTTCGACTCCGTATCGTTCACCACCTTGCCGTCGATCGCGATGGCTCCGCCATCGATCTCTTCGAGTCCGGCCAGCATCCGGAGCAGCGTCGACTTGCCGCAGCCCGACGGCCCCACCAAGACCATGAACTCTCCGTCATGAATGTCGAAGCCGACGCCGTGGATCACCTTCGTGGTGCCGTAGGCCTTCTCCACCCGCTCGAACGAAACTGATGCCATTCGTTGCTCCTTCTGCCGAGTCGCTCATAGGCGACAGCGCATAACCGATGTCGTCACTTCCACGGCGCCGGCGGTTCAGCCAGATCCCATGTTCCATAGACCGCCGGCTCGTTGATCTCAATCACTTCGAGGTCATCCGAGCGTGAGATCACGTTGTGCGCGACGCCAGCAGGCTGCGACAGGCCGTGACCGGCATGAAGCGTGACGTCGCGGGCGATGCCGGCGAAGCGGAACGTGACCGATCCGCGCAGCACATACACGAAGTGTGCAGTCATGTCGTGCCAGTGCCAGCCCGTCGGCTCGGTAAACGGCTTTAGAGCCCGAATGTGCTTGACCCCGATGCGACCGTTGGTCACGGCGGCGAGCCCGAGGTCGCGGTACTCGGAGTCCTCGCGCAGCCCCTCGCGGTTCCAGGTCGCGCCGTTCGCGCTCATGAGCGCGAACGGGGTCAGCGATTGCGCGAGCGCGCGCGGGCCGTCGTAACGCGGCGTGCCTTCGTTGTGCATGTGCCTTGCTCCTGTGTGGCCTGCGATATTCGCAAGCGGCGCGAACGCGGGTCGACGCCAATCGGATCGAGCGAGCGCGAGAGATACGACGTCGCCTGGCCTATCCCTTGACTGCGCCCGCGGTAAGTCCGGCGATGAACCATTTCTGCACCAGCAGGAACATCAGAATGACGGGCAGCGAGGCGATCAGGGCGAACGCCATGGTGAAGGACCATGAAATACCCACGGCGTCGAACACTTGGTTCACCAAAGCCACCTGCAGTGTCCGTTTCGCCGTGTCGGGCGCGAATACGGCAATGGTGATGTAATCATTCCACGTCGTAATGGCGCCGATGACAGCGACAGCCGCGATTCCGGGACGGATGAGTGGCAGCACGAGCTTGGTGAGGATCTGCCAGCGGCTGGCGCCGTCCATATGCGCGGCCTCGTCGATCTCCAGTGGCACGGCGTCGATGAAGTTCTGCATGAACCACACCGTTTGCGGTGCGATGCGTGAGGCCAGGATGACGAGTATCACGAAACGATTGTTCAGAAGACCGAGGTGATCGAGCAGATAGAAGGTGGGGACGAGGAGCGCAACTCCGGGGACCATGGATGTCGCGAGGATGAGCAGCATCACCGGACGCTTGGCAGGAAATGTGTATCGCGATGCCGCGTATCCCGCCGGAATCCCCACGGCGAGGGCGACGGCGACGGCGCCCGCCGCGTACACAATGGAATTCAGAAGCTCGATCAGGAACGTCTTGTGCGAGAAGACGCTGAGATAATTGGAAAACGTGGCCGGCGACGGAATGAGGCTCGGAATCGCGGAGACCGCGTTCACCTCGTTCTTCAGCGACGTCGAGATCGCCCACAGCATCGGACCGAGCGCCGAACCCACCACGAGCGCGGCCAGGATCAGGAGCGTGGCGCGATCCAGAACCCTGCGGTTGGCTGCACGCATGAGCTTCGCCGCGCTAAGCCGTCACGCGACCAGTGAGACGCATGTAGAGCACGCCCAGCCCGACGTTCGCCAACAGGATCGCGATCGAGTACACCGCGGTCGGTCCGATGTTGACCGCCTGGACGGTTCCCCGGAAGACTTCGAAGCTCAACGTGGTGGTGGCTCCGAGGGGTCCGCCTCCCGTGAGCACGATCAGCAGTGTGATGAGCGTCAGGTACAGGATGCCGAGCGTAAGAGCTGTGCTGCCGAGCGTGGGGATCAGATGCGGCCACGTGACGTAGCGAAACTTGGCACGCCAACTGCCACCGTCGATCCCCACCGCCTCGTACAGCTCCTTGGGGATCGATTGAATGGCCGCCGTGACGATGACCATCGCGTACGGAAACGACCACCAGCTCGTGACGAGAATGGTCAGCCAGAGCGCGAGTTCCGGATCACCCAACATCAGGCCTGGAGACACGCCGAGCTGACGCATCGAGTAGCTGATCGGTCCATAGGAGGGGTTGAACAGCCATAGCCAGATCGTTCCGACCACCGCCATCGAGAGGGTCCAGGGAACCAGCGTGAGCACGCGCAGCACCGCACCGCCGCGTGTCAGGTTGTTCAGGACCAGCGCAGCGAGAACCCCAAGTCCGAGCGATAGCACGAGCGACCCGGCCATGTACACCAACGAGGTGTAGGTCGTCTCCCAGAATGCGCGCGACGACAAAGTATCCACGTAATTTGCGAGCCCGACGAAGCCCGTGAGATCGTAGTACCGCGTCTTCTGAAAGCTCATCCACACGACGAACAGCGTCGGATACAGCGTCACAGTCAGCAGCAGCAGGAGGACCGGAACGAACCACAGCAGTGGGCGCAGCTCCTTCAGCCGCCTTCGTGCGCGCGTCGGTCGCGCGGGTTTCGTCGCGTTCGGAGCCGTCGCAATGCGCTGAGCCATAATCTTTCGAATCTCCGCCGGTGCGTTGAGCGCTGAGCCTTCGCCGTCGAAGCGTCTACGCGACCGCGCCGGACGGCGGGCGGCGCCGTGCTTCAGGCGTCATCCAGGGCATGATCCAGCCTCGATCGGCTTCGTCGACGATGCTGCCAGGCGGG
>DASPWV010000685.1:0-2274 GCA_035637635.1 Vicinamibacterales bacterium
GACGTCGCCTCTTCGGCCGAGCGCTTCGATTTGCCTCGCGAACACCCGGTCGAATCCGTAATCGTTGCTCGCCGCCGTCAGCACGCTCGTGTCCGTCGTCAACGCAATTGCCCGCCTCCCGGGCCGCTCAGTCTCGTATCGCCCGACCAGCTCGGCGACGAAGTGCTGCGCTTCAGCGGCGCTCCCGCCGTTGCCGAACACGAGGACCGCACCGTCCCTTTCGAACGCGGCGACTATCGCATCAGCCGCCTTCACGATCGCCTCGGCGCCACGAGCCGCCATGCGTTCGTGTGCCGCAGCAGCTTGACGCAGTCGTTCCTCTACGCGCGCCGCTCGATTGCTCGAATCGATCACGCGCGTTCGCCGCTCACGCACTCTCGCCCGTTGATTGGCTTGGCCCGCCCGGCGCGGGTCTCACGCGCCGATCGCGCTCCATGTTGGCGCGAAATTCCTCTTCCGTGACCTGCAGCGGCATGAACGTCTGCGCGTCCTTCTTCACCTGGACCGGATAATCCTTTCGCAAGGGGTGACCTTCCCAGTCGTCGGGCATCATGAGGCGCCGCAGATCCGGATGGTTGTCGAACTCGATGCCAAAGAGGTCGAACACTTCGCGCTCGGGCCAACCGGCGCCCGGCCACACGGACGTGACGCTCGGGATTCGCTCGCCTGCGTCGAGTTGAACTTTGAGTCGCACGCGTGCGCGCCGATGTGGAGACACGAGGTGGTACACGACGTCGAAGCGAGGACGACGACCAGGAAAATGATCGGCCGCCGTGACGTCGGAAAACGCGACAAACTCCAGCCCGGGTGTGTCCCGCAGCGCGCCGCAGACATTTTCGATTTGCGCGGCGGCCACGAGAATCGTGGGGTTCAGCTCGCCATCGGCTGCCTCGACTGGTTGCAGCGACAGACTCGGAACAATCTGCTGGAGTTGAGCGATGAGGTCGGCGGCGGTCATGCGCGTGTCGCGGAGTCGCGCTACATCTTCGAAGCGGCGATCTTCTTCTGCAATTGCACGATGCCGTAAATCACCGACTCTGGACGCGGCGGACAACCCGGAATATAGACGTCGATCGGCACCACCTGGTCCGAGCCCTGCACGATGGCGTAGTTGTCGAATACGCCGCCGACGGATGCACATGCGCCCATCGAGATGACCCACTTCGGCTCGGGCATCTGATCGTAGATACGACGCAGCGCCGGCGCCATTTTGCGCGACAGTCGTCCCGCGATAATCATGAGGTCCGACTGACGCGGCGAGCCACGGAACACTTCTGCGCCAAAGCGCGCGATGTCGTACCGGCTGCAGCTCATCGCCATCATCTCGATTGCGCAGCACGCAAGGCCGAATGTGACCGGCCAGATGGCCGATCGACGTGCCCATTGGACGACCTTCTCGAGGCTCGTCGTCACAACGGGGATTTCAAATTCACTCTCGAGTCCCATACCGGTATCTCTTGATTGCCGACAGGCCGGGCGCCGGCGCGTGTTTGTAATCGGGATCGTGCTCGGGGCCCCAGTCGAGCACACCTTTGCGCCAGACGTAGACGTAGCCCACCATGAGGATCAGAACGAACACGACAATCTGCACGAAGCCAGGCCACCTGAGATCGCGCAGCGACATGGCCCACGGGCCGAGAAACGCGATCTCGATGTCGAAGAGCAGGAAAATCATGGCGGTCAGGTAAAACTTCACCGACTGCCGCTCGCGTGCGTCGCCGACGGGCGGCATGCCGCACTCGTAGGGCGCCATTTTTTCCGGAGTGGGATTGCGCGGCCCGACAAAACTCGACAGCAGGATCGAAACGGCGCCAAAGCCGACGCCGACGACGATCATGATGGCCAAACCAAGCCAGCCTGCCATGTGGGGATTGGGGAGCCGCCTGAGCTTGTGAACTTTTTCGCAAGCTCAACACCCGATAGTATCACGCGGGCACCGGCGTGAAAGAAGGACGCGCCGCTCGGAGGAATGTCGGACATTGCTGAAGGGACCCTCGTGAGAATTGCATGGTTTTCTCCGATGCCGCCGGGCCGATCCGGTATCGCGGCGTACTCCGCCGAGATCCTGCCGCTTCTCCGCGCGCGCTACGACGCCATCGATGTCTTCGTCGAGCGCGACGCGCACGGCAACGAAGCGAGTCTCTTCAACGCACACGACTTCGTGTGGAAGCATCGACGGCGGCCGTACGACCTCACGATTTTTCAAATGGGAAACGCGTCATGTCATGACTACATGTGGGCATACCTGTTCAACTATCCGGGGATCGTGGTTCT
>DASPWV010000686.1:0-6451 GCA_035637635.1 Vicinamibacterales bacterium
CTGCTTCGTCTGCCCCTCATCCCGCAGAACCATCGACCGCACCTGCGGTTCCCTCGCCGCCCGTACAACCGCCCCACAGCACGCTCTACTTCATTCCCGGCTGCTATCTGGGCAACGTGCCGCCGGAGGACGTCGCATTGCCGTCGACATGCGATCTCAGTCGTCTGGTCGTGCGCCGGCCTTAGGGCATCCACCCGCCGGGACATCGCTGTCGCGAGAGCGCCGGCGAGGACTGGGAAAGCAAACGCTCACCTCGAGTCCGCGGTGCGGTCTCGCTCCGATTTCGGCCACCACCGGCCCACTCTGTTGCAATAGGCCTTGTAATCCTCTCCAAAAGTCCGCCGCAGCGTCGGCTCCTCGTACGCCATGACGAATAGATGCATCACCAGAAGAAACACAGCCACGTAGACGAGAAGCGCGAACGACCGGTAGAACAGCGCTGCTCCACTCATCGCCAGCGCGGCACCGAGGTACATCGGATTTCGCACGAACCGATACGGACCCCGCACCACCAGCCGGCGCGGTGGATCGAACGGTGCGGGGGTACCTTTGCCGACACGCACGAACGTGACAATGCAGGACACCGCAATCGCCGCGCCTGCTGCTCCCAGGAAAACCCCGACGCTCTGCGGAAGGCCAATCGCAGACGGCGAGACAAGGCCCGATGAGGAAAGGACTCTTGCCGGCAGAAAGATCAGCACGAAACCGATGAACAGCGTCGAGTAAGTCACGGCGCGAACGAAAAGAAACATGTTCACCTCGAGGCTGGCGCTTGTCGCATCTCGCAGCGATCGATGGATGCGAGGCCGCTCATCACATCTCGTGGACGCGCCCATTGTATGAAACGCCCGATGCGAGCTTTCTGTGATGCGCAGCTTTAGGTTATGTGACCGCGAAATGACCGCAACTTTTTTTGAATTTTTTTTTGACGCGTGCACCACAAATCGCTTGACAACATCGCGACGGCAAAATACATTTTCCAACGCTGCGCACGCCGAAGGGAGACGAGCCAGCTTCGCTGGTCCTGAGATACCAGGCAGAATCGTTTGGGATGTGCGGTGCTTCTTCGAAAGGAGACTCATCGCGCTATCGTGAATGCAGGATGCAGGGCCTTTCAGGAAAGAGAACTTGCTAGTTGTCGAGCGGTAAGACGTGGAGCGTGGTTGTCGGTGAGGACGCGCAAGCGTTTTCGCGGGTAAAAACGTGAGACGGCTTTCTGAGTGAGAACTGCAGGTTCTTGAAACTGAAGACGTGCAAACGTCTTCGACCAGCAAGCGGCGAGTAGCCCTCTGGCGTGCGTAGCGTTTGTACGCGCCTTATTCGACTACCGCCAGCCGCACGCCCACAATCCGTTCGCCGCCCGCCGCTTTGAACGCGCTCACGGCCTCCAGGTAGCGCTGTTTCGCCCGACCGATCGCTGCTGCGAAGGCCTCACGCCCACGCAGGTTGTCGAGCCACCTGTCGGTTTGAAACGCGGGATAGCAGAAGAAGCCGCTGTCGACGCCGCGACTGAATTCTCTCAGCGCAATGTCGACTTCGCCCATCTTCGCGAGATGCCGGCTTGCGTAATACAACCCTTCGGGATCCGACACCTGCAGGAAAAAACTGCGTTCGATTACGGCGAGCTCGTCCGGGTTGATTGCGTTGCGGCCCTCGATAACCGCGATTGCGGCGTTCATGAACTCTCGCATGCGCGGCGGCGCGCTGCGCCCGACACTTCGCAGGAGCGCGACACCTTCTTCGACGCGCCCGAGCTCGGCCAGCGCAACGCCTTCGAGGTACGGCGCGGCCTTGTCATGGCAGGCGAGCACACGCTCGTAGTCGCGACGGTGAAAATGCGTGTTGACGACGCTGGTCACCACGTTGGGATCCAGCCGGCTCGCATGCTCGTGCGCCGCTATCGACGCGTCGAGAAGGCCGCAGTAGCGGCACGCGTGACATAACCCGGCGAAGAGCTCGGGATCGACGGCAACTGCGGCTTGCTGGAGCAAGCGCACCATCGCCTCCATGCCGCGCCCGCTGTCCACCTCCATCTGCGCAACAAGGTGATGCGCGAGGGGTAGTTCCGGGTTGAGCGCAAGGGCGCGGTCGAACGCGTTCTTCGCGTTGGCGAGATTGGCGTCCTGTCCTTCATCCTTGTACTTCGCAAGCAACCGATAGACGCGGCCGAGCCGCGCCCACGCGGGCGCGTACTGCGGGTCGAGCGCGACGCATTGCTTGTACAAATCGACGGCGAGCTCCCACCCGTTCGATTCTTTGCCGAGCTCGTTTGCGCGCAGATAGAACTCGTACGCTTTTGCGCTCGCCGGCACGTCGCGCCCGAGCAGGCGATGCTCTCGCGCCGTCAATTGGATCGACAGCGCGTCGACGAGGTCATGAACGAGCTTGTCATGCAGTTGAAAAATATCCTCGAAGCCGACCTGCATCGTGTGAGACCACAACACGGTGCCGGCCGGCGCCTCGGCGAGCTGTGCCGAGAGGCGCACCTGCGACCCGGCGCGAAGCAGCGTCCCGCTCAACACGGCGTCGACATCCGCTTCGCGCGCGAGCTTCTGCAAATCCAGTGTCTCTGACCCAAACTTCGCCGCGGCGAGGCTCGACCTCACGATCAGCGAGCTGAGGCCGGAGAGCGACGTCGTCACCGCATCGGCCAGGCTGTAGCTCAGAAAGTCCACTTCGGGATCGGCGCGGAGCAGCCGGAACGGCAGGACGATGAGCCGCGACAGGGGCCGCGCTCGCACTGTTCCGGTTGTTGCCGTATCATCAGCCGCGGCCCGCAGATCGGCCGCAAACTCCTCTGCTGATGCGTATCGGTTAGCCGGGAGCTTTGCGAGTGCGCGATGAACGACGCGATCGATCGCCGCAATGACCGAAGAGCCGGTGAGCGGCGCCGGCTGCTCGTACATCAACGCGTGCAGCACGCGGACCGGCGTCGGCCCATCGAATGCCGGCCGGCCGGCGAGCATCTCGTAAATCACGGCGCCGAGGGCAAACAGGTCGGCGCGCGCATCGATCGTGTCGCCCGAGGCGTACTCAGGCGCCATGTACCGCGGCGTGCCGAGCACGGCACCGTCGCCGGTGAGCGACAGAAGCGTCCGCTGTGCGTCTTGCGCGGCAATGCGTGCAATGCCGAAGTCGAGAAGCTTGGCGCCGTATTCGGTCAGGAAGATGTTTGACGGCTTCAGGTCGCGATGAAGCACGCTGCGCCGATGCAGCGCGCCAAGCGCCGCAAGCACGTCGAGCGCAATTTGAGCCGCGTTGGCCGGCGACAACGGCCCGCGGGCGATGCGCGCCGCGAGCGGCTCACCGTCGAGCAGCTCCATTGCAATGAACAGCTCGCCGTCGTCCTCACCTATTTCATACAGCTGACAGATGTTCGGGTGGCTGATGCTCGCAGCGGCACGCGCTTCGCGGCGCAGGCGCTCACGCGTTTCGTCGCTGGCGAGCTCGGCTCGGATTGTCTTGAGTGCGACCGCGCGACCGAGACGCGTGTCGTCGGCGGCGTAGACGACGCCCATGCCGCCTTCGCCCAGCTTGTTCAGGATTCGATAGGGACCGAGTTGCGTTCGCATCAGTTGGCGGGTCAACGAGGTACGGCTTCCGGCTACGAGGCCAAGTCGATCATAACTCGACGGACGCCTCGCGCCTGCAGAGTCACGATGCGCCGAATTCATGCCGCGTCAAACGTGCAGCGAAAGACGGTTCCGGATCGAACAGCAGCGGGAAGAACTGTCCGCCGAGCGGTGTCCCTGCCGGAATAGCAGGCACGCCGTCCAGCAACGGGCTGTCGGTAGCCGAGCGCACGCCGTCGCGAATGACATTGACAACAGTACCCCGCCGGGGCTGGACCGAGGTGTTCGCCGACGATCCGTGCACGATCAACGGATGATGAAACGACGCATACCCCCGCGGCACCTCGATGGGCACGGGCGTGAACCGCTCGCGCTGATGTTCGGTCAGCACACTGGCTATCGATTCCATGTCGCCGGCAAGCTCGGTCCTCGGCAGCAGATTCCATAAGTGGCTACCGGGAATGTACTGGAGACATCCGTTCTCACGCGTCGCGTCGTCCAGCGCGATCCAGCAGGTCAGATGCGCCATGGGCACCGTCCGCGTCCAGTACGAATAGTCCTGATGCCAGGCGACGACGCCGCCGTGGCGCGGCGGCTTGCAGAACAGCTGATCGTGCCAAAAGCGCACGGCGCCGCCGAGGAGCTGTGCCGCAGGTATGACGACGGCGCGACTCCAGAGCAGGTCGTGGAACGCCGGTGCGATGCGCCAGGCGCCAAGTGCGTGGAAGAGAACGGTTGACTGGTCCTTTGATTCGTTCGAATGAAATTCGTAAAAGAGCGCGTGCTTCGGATGCGCAGGGTCCATGAGATCTGCGAGCTCGGTCCGAAGCGCTTCGACCTGCACGTCGTCCAGCACGGGAATCGGCGCGAGATACCCGCGTTCGTGAAACGCTTCGATCTGATCCGCCGTCAGCCTGAAGCGACGCCAGCTCTCCGCGCCCGCCGGATTGGCGAAGAGCGTCGTCAGCATCTCGTGATGCAGTGACAGATCCTGTGCTCCGTTTTCGACGCGAGGAGCGGACATTGGCGTGCGAGGCGGCATTATAGAAGTGTAATGCTCCGCATCGGCGCTCACATCTCTGTGGCAGGCGGCGTGTCGAAGGCCGTGGATCGGGCCGTCGTCCATGGATGTGAAGCGCTCCAGATATTCAGCAAAAACGCCAACCAGTGGCGCGCAAAGCCGCTCGATTCCTCCGAGATCAAACGGTTCCGCCGCCGCATCGACGAGACCGCTATTCGACCGGCGGTGTCGCACGCAAGTTATCTCATCAATCTCGCAACAACGGACGCCGCGTTGCGATCGCTCTCGATCGAAGCATTCGTCGACGAGCTCGATCGCGCCCATGCGCTTGGACTTCTGGGAGTCGTGATTCATCCAGGCACATGCACGTCAGGCACCGAAGAGGAGGCGCTACGCCTGGTGGCCGATGCGGTCCGCGTCGCGTTCAAGTCGCGGCCCCGCCGCAAGACGATGGTGCTCTTCGAGCACACTGCAGGTCAGGGGCGAACGCTTGGATACCGCTTCGAGCATTTCGCGAGGATCCTCGAGTATCTGGACGGCTCGCCCCGTGCCGGTGTGTGTCTCGACACGTGCCACCTCGTGGCGTCCGGATACGACATCGTCAGCGCGGATGGCTACAACGGAACGTTCCTCACGTTCGATCGGCTGGTCGGGCTCAATCGTCTGCGCGTGATCCATGCTAACGACTCCAAAAGGCCATGTGGCAGTCGAGTGGATCGTCACGAGCACATCGGCGAGGGGTGTCTCGGTCTCGACCCGTTCCGACGGCTCCTGCACGATCGCCGCCTCGCCGGTCTGCCGATGCTCATTGAGACCGAGAAGTCGGACAGCTGCACCAAACCGCATCTGGTGGTTGCGGATCCGATGGATCTGCGGAATCTCGAGACGCTACGCAGGCTGCGCGACGAGCCCGCCGCAGCCCGGTCGCCGGCGTTATGATCGCGGCGCTCGTGAGCAGGAGCAGGAACCATGCGTGAGCACGCGCGCGAGATTCGTGACGGTGACCAACTGGCCATCGCGGTCGTATCCGCGATCGCGTCGAGGCATCGCGGCCGAGCGAAGCGCCCGTTTGCTTATCGCCCAAGCGCAGATCGAGAACCTGACGATTGTCACGTCCGATGCGGTGTTCGAGTCCTACGACGTCAAACTTCTCGACGCGCGCCGCTGATGTGAGGAGCGCGCCTTCGCGCTGGTTATTCGTGCCGAAGCACCGTCGACGGGTCCACGCGCGCTGCGCGCCAGGCCTTCCTCTAGGTTGTCAAGAGGAAAGGAATCGTGCGATTGGTGAGCAGCACGATCGTCCCTGATCAGGCGCATAATGTGCGTGCGCGGAGGGAACCATGAAGCCTCACCTGTCGATGTGGATCGCCGGAACGTTGCTGTTGTGTGCGCCTTCGACGTCAGTGTCGGCACAGACGCCGACGTTCGACGGCCGCGGCTGGACCGTCGGGAACCAGCAGAAAAACGCCAACGAAAGCCTGACTGAATACGTGCTCCCGGGCCAGACGGTTGAGGACTGGAAAGAGCTGGTGACGAGCACGGTCTTCTACCAGCCGGTTCCTCTCGACAAGCTCGTGGAGAAGCTTCGGTCGTCGCTAGCGAGCGGTTGCCCGTCATTTGTCTGGAATGTGATTCGGCAGGATGAGAGGACAGCCGTCTACGAATTTCATGATGCCGGGTGCGGTGGTTTTGAGGCGACGTCCGAACTGGACCGCGTGACGATCGAAAAGGACGGGATGTATCGTCTCGCCTACGCCGCGAAGGTGAAAGGCCCTCTCGCCCCGGCGAGGCGAAAGGAGTGGCTGGAAATCCTCAGCCAGGTCCCACTCGCCGAGGGTCCCGTTGGCGCAAGGCCGCA
>DASPWV010000687.1:0-2901 GCA_035637635.1 Vicinamibacterales bacterium
CGAGGTTGTCGGATACGACGCCACCAAGAAGACCTATACCGATACGTCGTTCGACAGCAGTGGCGCCAGCTTCGCAGGGACCGTTACTCTCAACGGCAACGTCTGGACGTTTGCGGGCACGAGCAGCATGGGCGGCAAGAGCTTTCAATCGCGTTGCGCCCTGACGATGGCGACGCCGGCAACGAGCTTCACGGTGAAATGTGACAGCTCACCGGACGGCAGCAAGTGGACGCCCACCTTTGAAGGCCAATGGAAGAAGGCGACAAGCTGATTTGAATACGCCGCGTCAGACGAGCCTCGGCCTCATCCAGCTACGACTGTACCGCAGGCAACAGCAGGGCGATAAGAACTCCAATGATGGCGATCACGACAAGGCCCGTTGGACGAGACGTCGCGAACCGGCCCGTGCTGGTGAGGGTCGTGCCATCGCTGAACGTCACGGCGTCACGCCAGGAGAAATGGAGGCGAGCGCCACGATAGCCGTCACTCTGGGCGCCCACATCCCAGGTAGCGACCCCGACCAGCTGATCGCCGTTAGCCGCGTGGAATACGACCGGCCCAGCGCCGACCAGCAAGTCGTCTCCTTCAATGGGCAGGAACTCCACTTCGCCATGGGCGCTGAATCGTCCGAGGTGTGAGGCGGTGCCTGCGAGCTCGAACGGCACAGACCGGCCGACCGCGAAGGCAATCGTCCCGCTCCAATTGGCCAGTTTGATCTGAGGCACCGCAAGCGCTGGTCTGACAGAGCCGATAAAGAACGTCACGAGAAGGATGAGCGTGATCAGCTTTCGACCGGCGAGCATGCGACGCTTCATGACACTGCCTCCCTTGGATTGGCGACATGATAACTCGGCCACTCGCTAAAACGAACTATTCTCAGGGCTCGGTCACGATTACGAAACCGTTATAGGAACTCCTTCGGCAGTGTCGTCCACTTCTCGCGTCCACGATAATGCCGCCACGGCTTTTTGCCGTCGTGCGTCGCGCGAAAGTGTTTGTAATACTTCAGGAGCGCGCGATATCTGCGGCTTGACGTCTTGATTTTCTTGTGCGGCCAGTCGATCAGCAGGTTCTCCACCTTCCAGACATTCTTGGTGCTGAATCGCCAGTCGTAATTCGGCAGCGCTGTGTCGAGATTGCAGACCCCGTAGCCACGCACCCGTCCCGTGTAGTCGACATACGCTTCGATGTAGCTCATCGCGAGCGTACGGGGTGAACGAAACGTCGCCTTTCGTCCATGCAGCCCGGGATCTCGCGATCGCGCTACGGAGCCCCAGCGGCCGTTACGCTGGTAGATGAAGATCACGTGATCGAGCCAGTCCTTCGACTCGATGCTCATGACGATCGGCGGATAGCCGTGCTGCTCCAGAACAACGGCGGCAAAGAGTGCCGCTTCCATACAGTGCGCGCGGCCGGCGCGGACGACGCTGCGGAAGCTACGCTGCGTGCCACCGCCTTTTTCGGTGTTATAGGGCAGCGCGTTCAGCCAGCGTTGCACTTTGCGCGGCGTGTTCAGCCGCTGCAGCAGCCGCCATTCGCGTGGTGTGAAGGCCTCGCGCGGTGGGATCATCGCGCGGCGAGCGAGCGCCCCAGATCCTCCGCTATTTGCTGCGGCGTCCACTCGGTGCCGTCGTAGATGGCGAAAACGCGTCCTGAGGGTGCGATGACGGCTGTCCGGAGGTTGTGCGTGATCGTTCGATCCGCTTCGCGAATCACGTTGACGGCAAAGCGCGCGGCAAAACGATCGACGACGTCTCGGGGCGCTGTCGCAAAGCGCCACACAGCGGGATCGGCGCCGAGCTTTGCGGCGTGCGCGCGCAGCACCGCCGGTGTATCCGCATCGGGATCGAAACTCACCGACAGGAGATGCACGCGACCGTGCAGTGCCGGATCGGCCGCCACGATGCGCTGCACAGCGGCAAATCGGCGATCCAGAAGCGGACAGAATTGAGGCAGCGGACACCGCGTGTAGATGAAGGTAATCGCGACCGCCGATCCTCTCCATGAGGTGAGTGCGATTGGTTCGCCCTGCTCATTGGTGAGCTGAGTGTCAGGTACCGGATCGCCAGGCTGCAGCAGCGAGACGCCGGCTGTCGCAGACGGTTCGGGCACGGGAGTGGTGATGGGCGCCGAACCGGTTTTCTCGATGCGCGTGAGCCATGCGTCGTTGTCGCTGACCACCAGCGTCGCCGTGATGAGATCGCCTGCCGTTGTGCCGCGAAGCAACTCGCGATCGCGCACCCTGTAAGGCATTGTCATCGCAGGCATGAAGCCCTTGATCTCGTCGTGTTTAATCACCGCCTGGGTGTCCCGGACGGCGAGCACCTGACCATGCAGTTCAAACGTACGCGCGCCGGCGCCGCGTTTGGCGCACGCTGCAGAAAGCAGGACGATTGGTAGTAGCCCTGCCATGATGATTGCCGCGAGGCGTACGAACCGCATCAGCTCGACTGTACCATGCCCGCTCGATCGCCAAATTTACCTGGGACGGACCGGGCCGGAGCTTGTGCCTGGGGCCGTCGCGAGGCTGCAGCCCCCGCTTTTCATCGTGATCTCCGGGAAGAGGCTCGATGCTATACTCGGCCGCTAGCCGCCAGTGGAAGCCCCGCAGATGCGTGTCTCGAGAGGGCGGGGTCCTCGACGTGAGAGTCGCGTTGGGGTGCCCCCGTGTGAATTCCCGCAGGCCCAGGTTGCGAGCGCTTTCTCGGCGTTGTGTGCCGCGCGCGTACACGACGTCCTTGGAGAAGTAGTGCGCGTGTGACCTCGCGAGGGCACGCAGCGGCGTGCCGTTCGCCAGCGGAGGAACGCTCGATGGGCCGCAGACTCTATGTAGGCAACCTGCCGTACAAAGCAACCGATGAAGAATTGACGGAGCTTTTCAGCCGCGCCGGAGCAGTCGAG
>DASPWV010000688.1:0-4909 GCA_035637635.1 Vicinamibacterales bacterium
CCGACAAGAGCAAGGGCAACAAGGGCATTTCTGCGTTCGTCGTGGAGCGCGGCGCCGCGGGTCTGCTGGCCGGCAAGAAGGAAGACAAGCTCGGCATGCGCGCGAGCGAGACGACCGAGGTGATCTTCCAGACCTGCCGCGTGCCGCATTCGCAGTTGATTGGAGAAGAGGGCTACGGATTCATTCAGACGCTTCGAGTGCTCGATGCCGGACGCATTGGCATTGCCGCGCTCGCTGTCGGGCTCGCGCAGGGCGCGTACGAAGCCGCCCGGCAGTACGCGTTTCAGCGCAAACAATTCGGCCGGCCCATGGGCACCTTCCAGTCGATTCGCTGGAAGCTGGTGGACAACGCCGAGCGCATCGAGGCCGCGCGACTGCTGACGTATCGTGCCGCCTGGTGCAAGGAGCAGGGCCGTCGCACCACGCTCGAATCGTCCATGGCAAAGCTCTACGCCAGTGAGATCGCCGTGCGCGCGTCGGAAGACAGCGTTCAGATTCACGGCGGATACGGGTTCGTCAAGGACTACCCGGCGGAAAAATACTTTCGGGACGTGAAGCTCACCACGATTGGCGAAGGCACGAGCGAAGTGCAGCGGTTGGTGATTGCTCGTCAGTTGCTGGCCGGCGACGTCGAGCGCCAGGCCGCTGACGATTCCAGTGGCCCCGACGCGTCCCGCGCGCGGGTGGAGAGCGGCGCGGGCACCGCGGCGTGACGTCATCGAGTGTGGCCGATCGCGTGCTGGCCGGCGATCCGCGCGCCATCGCCCGCGCAATTTCCCTGATCGAAAACGAAGATCCCCTCGCAGCCGAAGTCGTTCGCACGATCTTTCCCAACACCGGTCGAGCGTATCTGGTAGGTGTGACCGGCCCGCCAGGGGCGGGCAAGAGCACGCTCGTCGATCGACTGACGACGGAAATCCGTGCTCAGGGTGACAGCGTCGGAATCATCGCCGTCGATCCGACGAGTCCCTTTACCGGCGGCGCGATTCTCGGCGATCGCTTGCGCATGCAGACCCACGCATCCGATGCGGGTGTCTTCATCCGCAGCATGGCAACGCGCGGTCATCTTGGCGGCCTTGCGCCCTCGACGACGGACGCCGCGCTGGTCCTCGACGCGGCGGGCAAGACGATTGTGATCATCGAAACCGTCGGCGTCGGTCAGGACGAAGTGGATATCGTGCGCACCGCCGACATTTCCGTGGTGATTCTGGTGCCCGGCGCCGGAGACGATGTGCAGGCGCTCAAGGCGGGCATCATGGAGATTGCGGACATCTTCGTCATCAACAAAGCGGATCGCGAGGGCGCCGATCGCATGGTGACAGCGGTCGAATCGAATCTCGCGCTGCAGTCCTTTTCCGAAGGGACATGGCGGCCGCCCATCGTCAAGACATCCGCGACGACGGGGCAAGGGGTCGCTGATCTCTGGGCGGCGGTCGAAGGTTTTCGACGCCACTCCGAGGGTCAGCGGGAGGGCCGCGTTCGCGCGCGCAGCGAGTTCCGGTTGCGGGAGCTGCTGACGCGCCGTTTTCTGGATCACGTCGAGCACGAGGTGCTCGCGCCCGGCGAGTTCGACGACGTGCTGGCGCGCATCGCCGCGCGCCAGCTCGATCCCTATACGGCTGCGGCGGAAATCCTGTCCCGCGCACTCGCTGCCGCCAAGGCACACGGGTCGCGCGTGACCGGCAGGTGAAGCAGGATTGTTGAACGCCCGATGCTAATGGGAGTCGGCGGCTGGACTGGTCGCGTCGTGCGGAGGTGGCTCTCGGAGCGGGACGCCACGCGAGCGATGGCGAGTCAGAATCTGAACGACAATCAGCGGCTGTGGGAGGCGTACGCGAAGCGATGGCCGCGCAGGCATTCGGCCATCGAAGACCCGGCGCTCCGGGCGGCTGGAAATGGTCGGCTCGCGCGCGTCGGAGACGAATGGGGAGTCCCAGCGGACATCGACCGCATTGTCGGCGAATTCATCAGGCCCTTCGTTGCTGCTGACAGCGTCGTCGCGGAAATTGGTGTGGGCGGCGGACGCATCGCCTCGCGGATCGCGAGAGACTGCAACCGGCTGTACTGCTTCGACATCTCACGGCGCATGCTGGCGCATGCCCGGAGGGCTCTAAAAGACCACGGGAATATCGAGTATGTGCTGCTCGACCAGTCGCGAATCGATCCCGCTTTTACGGCGTTCTTCGACTTCGTCTACGCGTTCGATGTTTTCGTCCATCTCGATCTGCACGAGATGTGGAAGTACTTCCTGGCCTTCCGCATGATGCTGAAAGACGGCGCCAAGGTGTTCATCCACACCACGAATCTCCGAGCTGACGGCGGCTGGGATCGGTTCGTGCGCCAGGCAGCGTACTCGGTGGAAGGTCATTACTTCATCTCGCCGGAGATCGTATCGATTCTGTCCGAGCGCAGCGGCTTACGGATAGTGAAGGCGTCAACGAACGACGCGACAAACTTCTATCTTCATCGAGACTACATGGCGGTCCTGCAAAAACCGGCGGCCGCCACAAATATCGCGTCGGACATCATCTCCGCGCGCCGGCGGCCCTCCTCGCCAGGGCGCACGCCTCGGCCTGACCACGCAGAATGAGCGTTCCTTCGTGAAAGCGCGGCTCGATCACGTCGGCATCGCCGTGAAAGATCTGCAACAGGCGCTCGCGTTCTACCGGGATGCGCTCGGTCTGCACGTGGAGGCGGCTGAAGACGTCCTCGAGCAGCGTGTGCGGGCACACTTTATCCCCGTCGGCGAGTGCGCGCTCGAATTGCTCGAAGCGACCGCTTCTGATTCCACCATTGCCAAGTACATCGAGAAGCGCGGGCCAGGGATTCACCACATCACGTTGCGCGTTGACGACATCGCAGCGGCGCTGGAGCAGTTGAAAGCGCGTGGCGTCCGGCTCGTGGATGAAGCGCCGCAAGCGGGCGCAGAGGGCGCGCTGGTCGCGTTTATTCACCCGTCATCCGCGCATGGTGTGCTCGTCGAACTGAAGCAGCTGAGTAGTGGCGTGGCCTTCGCCCCGCCGTCTGCGGCTGAATCAGCCACGCCTCCGGGAAGTGATTCAGTACCGCGCTTCAAAACGGCCACACGCTACGCGCTGGGCCGTCTCGAGCTCACCACGCTCTGTGACGGCTTCTTTGGTCTCGACGGCGGTGCCATGTTCGGCATCATCCCCCGACCGCTGTGGGAGAAGCGCCTGCAGCCGGACGCGCGCAATCGCGTTCCGCTCGCCATGCGTCCGTTGCTCGTGCGCGGCGAGCGCACGCTACTCATCGATGCCGGGTGCGGCGACAAGATGGATGCGAAAAGCGCCGATATCTATGGCCTCGAACGCGCCTACCATCTGGATCATTCGTTGAAGGACGCCGGCGTGTCTCCTGAGGAGATCGACCTCGTAGTCGCAACTCATCTCCACTTCGATCACGTGGGCGGATTTACCACACGCGCCGAGGATGGACGCGTCGTCCCGCGTTTTCCTCGCGCGCGCTACGTGGTGAACCGTGGCGAGTGGGAAGACGCGAGTTACCCGAACGAACGCAGTCGAGCGAGTTACGTGCCGGAGAACTTCAAACCGCTTGCTGAAGCGGGCGTACTCGATCTCGTCGACGATGATGCCGAGATCATGACAGGTGTGCGATTGCGGCGCTCAGGCGGTCATACGCGACACCATCAAGTCGTCATGATCGAATCAGAAGACCGCACGGCGGTGTTCGTCGCCGACATGTACCCGACGTCGGCACATGCACCCGACGTATGGGTGATGGCGTACGATCTGTATCCGCTGGACACGTTGGCGTTCAAACGCCGCTTCGCGCGCGAAGCGGCCGAGCGTGAGTATCTGTTGTTCTTCGAGCACGATCCGGCGCTCGCCGCGGGCCTGCTGCGACGACGCGACGGGAAACCTGCAGTCGAAAGGATCCTTTGATGACGGCGCAGATCGGTGTGATCGGCGGAAGCGGTCTGTATGACATGGCGGAGCTCACAGACCGTGAGGAACGTTCCGTGAGCACGCCGTTTGGCGCGCCGTCGAGCGCGTATGTCATCGGAACGCTGCGCGGAAAGCGTGTCGCCTTCTTGCCCCGCCACGACGTCGGTCACCGGCTGTTGCCGTCGGAGCTGAATTTTCGCGCCAACATCTACGGGTTCAAGGTGCTGGGCGCCGAAGCCATCATCTCCGCCAGCGCCGTGGGTAGTCTGCGAGAAGAGATGAAGCCGCTCGATCTGGTGTTCCCGGATCAGTTCATCGACCGCACCTTCAATCGCCACGCCACCTTTTTCGGCAACGGCATCGTCGCGCACGTGAGCTTTGCGCATCCGGTCTGCAATCGGCTGCGGAAGTTGACCGCCGACTGCGCCGAACGCCTCGGCGCCACAGTTCATCGCGACGGGACGTATGTCTGCATGGAGGGGCCGCAGTTCTCAACGCTGGCCGAATCGAATCTCTATCGCGCGTGGGGCGCTCACGTCATCGGGATGACGAACCTGCAGGAAGCCAAGCTCGCGCGCGAAGCCGAAATCTGTTACTCCACCATTGCGCTGGTCACTGATTTCGATTGTTGGCACCCCGAACACGACAGCGTCACGGTGGAATTGATCATCCAGAACCTGCTGCAGAACGCCAAGACCGCCCAGCAGGTGATTGCGGCCACTGTCGGCGCTTACGACGGCCGCGGCGAATGCGGGTGCGGCGAGGCGCTCGCGTCGGCGATCATCACGCGGCCCGAGGCCATTCCGGATCGTCTGAAAAGAGACCTGGCGCCGATTATCGGGAAGTACGTCAACTGAATTGTGAAGGTATCAGGTATCAGGTATCAGGTATCAGGTATCAGGTATCAGGTATCAGGTATCAGGTATCAGGTATCAGGTATCAGGTATCAGGTATCAGGTATCAGGTATCAGATATCAGATACC
>DASPWV010000689.1:0-7895 GCA_035637635.1 Vicinamibacterales bacterium
CAGTACTGAGATCGCGGCAGGCACTCCTCGAGGTAGCGCGCCGCCGAGGTCGCGTGCGACGCGTCATGTCCGGGTACGATCAGGGCCGGTAGATTGACGGCCATCAATTCTTCGGGCTCGGCGCCGGGCGCCGTGTCGCGATCGAACAGCGCGCGACCCATGGCGACGACGATCAACTTGTATCGATCGAGATCCTGTTTCGCGTACGCGTCCGCGAAGGCGCGATCCTGTTTGATGACCGCAGCCCACGGCCCGCCGCGCGGATCGGCTCCGAACGACTTGCCGTCGCGTCCGACGAGCGTCACCACCGCTTCGAGACCGTTCTGCTGCACGAAGGCAAGATGTTCGGCGATGCGCTGATGACCGCTGATGCGGTACTTCGGCCCGCCGACCGGCCAATACAGCACGATGCTGCGAATCGTCTCAGGATGCATCACAGCGAACGCCAGTACTGGCGAACATCCCATGCAGCCACCGAGGAGATGCGCGCGCTCGATCCGCAGGTGATCGAGTAGGCCTTTTCCCTGTCTCGCGAAGTGCGCCCACGTGACGCGCTCGACGCGTCCTCCCGACTGGCCGGTTTCACGACGGTCGAAGACGACGCAGCTGAAATGCTTCGACAAGTGATCCAGCATGCGAGTCTTGGCGTAAATTCCCAGCGTGGACCACTTGTCCAGGGTCGCGTCGAAGCCGCCCGGCGAAAACATCAGCAGCGGCTCGCCGGAGCCGACGACCTCGTAGCGTGTGTTGATGCCGTCGATAATCGATGTGGGCATAAAGTGACGCGTCAGTTTCCAGTTACCAGTTGCCAGTTCAAAGTTGAGTTATCAGTTCACGGTTGTGAGTTTCTCGAACTATTCGATAAGCAACTAAGAACTAAACTTTGAACTGGCAACTGGTAACTGACAACTGGTCACGCGCGCTGATCTCACGCGCGTCGTCCGCTTTTTATCTGTCGGCCCGCGCGCACGTCGTCCGCATACGCAGAAATAGCCTCGAACGCGATCATCGCGACGTTCGCGTAGGTCTCAACGGGCGTATCGAGATGACTCGCGTCGTAGCCGATGGCCGCGTGCGCCATGCGCAGCCGTCCGTCGAGCCACGGACCGCCGCCGAGGCCGCCAAGTACCGGTATGGACACGGCACCTGCGACCGCCGCTCCTGCGGCGGGACCGGAGTACTTGAAGTCGATCAACGACGCCCCCGCGTCCTGCAAACGCTGCGCGTCTTCCACAAGGCGCGCGATCGTGTCCGCGGTCGGTTCCGCTCCCGGTGCGACTTCCATCTGCGCGAATACAGCGATGCCGGCGTGCGAGATGGCCCGCACGGCCTCGGGGTATGCGGCCGCGCCATCCAGCTTGACCATGTCCGCGCCGGCTGCTTCCGCAAGGCGCGACGCCGCGTCGAGCGCGGCTGATGTTCCGGCTTCCAGCGGACCAGGGGGAAAATCGCAGCTCACAAGCGCTCGTGTGACGCCGCGCCGGACTGCTTTGCAGACGACCATCATCTCGTCCAGCGTCACGTCGGTCGGGCTCCGTTGTCCCCACAAGTTCATGCCCACCGAATCGCCAACGGATACGATCTCCACTCCGACGCGATCGACAATCCGCGCGATCTGATAGTCCCAGGCGACGACGGCCACGATTTTCCGCCGATCGCGCTTCATCTGCTGGAGCAGAGGAATGGTGATCGGCGACGCCGAGGCTGTCACAACGTTTCACCGTCGCGCAGCAGACCGGCGGCGCGCAGCGACCCGTCGAGCCATTTCGGCCGGATGTTTCTACCCGACACGATATCTTTGATGCGCGCGCGTTCTTCTTCGATCTTCTTTGCGGCCAGTTGCAGCAGCGACTCGACCTTCTCTCGCTCGACGACGACCACACCATCACCATCGCCGACGACGAGATCGCCCGGACTGATCGCGACGCCTCCGCAGGAGATTGGCCAATTGATGCGGCCGGGCACGTTCTTCGTGGGTCCGTTCGGGTTCGCGCCAACCGAGTAGACCGGGTATCCGAGCGCCAGGATCTCCTCGGTGTCGCGATGGGATCCATCGAGGACGACGCCCGCAATACCGAGCGTCTTGCACGCGGTCATCATGATCGCGCCCATGAGCGCGCAGCTTCGATCGCCCTTGCCGTCGACGACGATCACGTCACCGGGCTGGGCGATTGCGATGGCGGCGTGAATCATCAGGTTGTCGCCGGGCCGTACTTCTACGGTGAACGCCGGTCCCGCCACACGCGCGCGCGACGAAATGGCCATGATGCGTCCGTCGAGCGTGCCGCGGCGCCCCGCGACATCGGCGAGCACCGATGCCGGAAACGCGGAGGCTTGCTGGACGATGGCTTCCGGGACTCGCGCGAAATCGCGCCGGATTGCCGGAGAAGATGAGCGGCTGTGCATGCGTTCCTCAGTGCATCTCGGCGCCCGCGTAGCCGCGTTTCGCAAGCCGCCGATTCAGCCGCGGAAAGACGCGGCGCGCGTTCTTCTCGAAGATGGCCTGCCGCGCCGCCGCAGTCAAATCGCTCACCTGATCGATGTAGCGCTTCGTGTCGTCGAAGTGGTGCCCGGTCTCCGGATCGATGCCCGGCACCGCGCCCAGCATCTCGGTCGCAAACAGGATGTTCTCCGCCGGCACAACCTTCGTCAGCAACTCGATGCCCGGCAGGTGATAAACGCACGTGTCGAAGACGACGTTGTTCATCACGTGATCCAGCAAGCTCTTTTTCTTCAAGCTCAGACACAGACCGCGGTACCGCCCCCAGTGGAACGGGACCGCGCCGCCGCCATGCGGAATAATCAACTTCAGCGTCGGAAAGTCGCTAAACAAATCCCCTTGAATGAGCTGCATGAACGCCGTGGTGTCGGCGTTGATATAGTGCGCGCCGGTGTGATGGAAATTCCGGTTGCACGATGACGACACGTGAATTGTGGCAGGGACATCCAGCTCACAGAGCTTTTCGTACAGCGGATACCACTGCCGATCGGTGAGCGGAGGCTCGCTCCAGCGGCCACCGGTGGGATCCGGATTCAGATTGACGCCGACGAATCCCAGCTCGTTCACGATGCGTTCGAGCTCGGGGATGCAGTTCGCGGGCGGCGCGCCCGGCGCTTGCGGCAGCTGGCCCACGCCGGCGAAATTCTCGGGCCACAGACTACACACCCGGTGAATGAGATTGTTGCAGAGCGTCGTCCATTCCTGTGACGTCGCTTCGGTCCCGACGTGGTGCGCCATCCCCGCCGCGCGCGGCGAGAAGATCGTCAGATCGATGCTGCGTTCCTTCTGCAGCGCGAGCTGCGGCTCGACGCTCTTTCGTACGACATCGTCCGGAATACCGAGATCGGTGCTCGCAGGCTTGCGCGCGGCGTCGGCGAGTCCCGCCAATTGTTTGTCGCGGAACTGGTGAAGCGCCTGCGGCTCGGTGGTGTAGTGGCAATGCGTGTCGATGATCACGTGCATCTCTCTAAACTTTTGCGCCGCTACTTCCAGGGCATCAGCGATACGTGAATCACGTCCTTCGCGCCCTCGCCGCCGACTGACTTGATCGCGTACGCCGTGTCGCGCAATCCGAACGTGTGCGTCGTCACCAGCTCCAGCGGGAAGCGTCTTGACGCCAGCTGTCGAAGCGCCAGCTCGCACGCGCGATAGCTGTGACCGCGTGCGCTTTTGATGGTGATGGCCTTCAATGTCACCTTGGCGATCGGAAAATCGGGAAACGCCTCCATCTCGCCTTGCACCACCATGGTGCCGCCGCGCCGCTTGAGCGCGTCCACGCCGAGCAGCACGGGCATGGTGCCGGCACCTGCGGTGCAATCCAGCACGACGTCGACACCTTTGCCGCCCGTGATCTCTTTGATGCGCGTGAGGGGATCCTCCTTCTGCACATCGATCACGTAATCAGCGCCAAGCTTCTTCGCAACGTCGAGTCGAGCGGCGTCCTTCGACGTGCCGGTCACGATGATGAGCGAGGCGCCAGCTTGTTTGCAGATCACGGTCTGCGACAGTCCCTGCTGGCCGGGTCCTTGAATCAGCACCGTCGAGTCGTATCCCACGCCGCCATCGAAGAGCGACCACTCGATGCCATTCGACATCGGCGTCGCAAGCCCCGCGAGCTCGGGAGAGACGCCGTTCGGAACGTGGTGAAGGACTGCATTCCACGGCAAATAGACATACTGCGCGAAGCCGCCCCAGAGATGCGGAGGTCGCTCCGATGACGTGTAGCCGTAGCGGATGCCATCGGGATTGTTCCGCCAATCCGTGTTTTCGCAGTGGCGGTATTGGCCGAGGTGACACCATTCGCATTTGCCGCACATCACGTAGTGCTCGAGAAAGACGAGATCGCCTTCCTTGAACCCCTTGCGCTCGGTGAACTTCCGGCCCGCTGTCGCAATGTAGCCGATGTTCTCGTGCCCCATGATGACGGGTGCGCCCTTGACCGGCTGCTTGAACATTTTCACGTCGGTGCCGCAGATGCCGGCGACCTCCATCTTGAGCAGCGCGCTCTCGTCGGAGATCTCCGGCATCGGGAACTCTCGCAGTTCGATCGTGCTCGGGGCGACCTTAGCCGCCGCAATCACTTTGTCCACAGTGATCTGTCCGTAGTGGCGGACCTTTAGGTCCGCCGGCTCGGCGGGGCTGAAGCCCCGCCACTACATGTCGTCTCAGCGGGCCTCTAAAGGCCCGCCACTACAGTCGAAATTGACCATTCAAACCGTTATGCTATAACCCGCGGGAGCGGACTCTCCATGCGTAAACCCATGAAAGCTTGTGTGACGTGTCTCGCCGTCGTGATGATACTCGGCCTGCCGGCGCTGCTGCTCGCTCAGGGAACAGGAGCGATTTCCGGCACTGTCACCGATACCACGAGCGGTGTATTGCCCGGCGCTACCGTTGTCGTGAAGAACACCGAAACCGGACAGACGCGCGAAGTCATCACCGATCTTCGCGGTCATTATTCGGCACCCAACCTTCAGCCAGGTCCGTACGACGTGATGGCGTCGCTCACCGGCTTCGGCACGGTGACGCGAAGCGGTGTCCGGCTCACCGTCGGGCGGGAAGCCGTTGTCGATATCGCCCTCACCGTCGGCACGCTGCAGGACGCTATCACTGTTGTTGGTGAAGCCCCGACCGTAGATATGCGGTCGTCGTCGACCGGTGCGCTGATCAGCCAGGAGCAGATCGCCGGACTGCCGCTCAACGGACGCAGCTTCATCGAGCTGGCGAACCTGACGCCGGGCGTGCAGCTCACCGACAACGGGGGCCGCAGCACCAGCACCGGTTTTGGCGCCAAGTTGAGTGTCAACGGATCGCGCTACACGGCCAATCTGTTCACGATTGACGGCACCATGCTGAACGACCAGTTCAATCAGGCCGGCAGCGCGTCCGGGAACGTGCTCGGCGTCGAAGCCATCGGCGAGTTTCAAGTACTCACGAATTCTTTCAGCGCAGAGTTCGGCCGTCACACCGGCGCGGTCATCAACGCCGTCACGAAATCGGGCACGAACAACTTCCGCGGTTCGCTCTTCGAATTCCATCGCGGCGACAACCTGAACTCACGCGGGTACTTCGACACGCCCGATCGCGACAAACCCGACTTCAATCGGAACCAGCTCGGGTTCTCGGCCGGTGCGCCGGTCAAAAAGGATCGCCTCTTCATCTTTGCCACCTACGAGGGGCTCCGCGAAACGCTTGGCACCTCGCAGACCTTCAACGTCTTCTCGCAGGCGCTGCGCGATCGCGCCGCCGCGCAAAACTCGCCGACGCTGCCTTACATCATGTCGTATCCACTGCCAAACGGGCGGTCGATCGACGCAAACCGCGGCGAGTTCATCCGGCAGGCCAATCGCGAAACCGTGGAGGACTACGCGGTGCTGCGTGTCGACGGCCAGCTGTCGGATCGGCAATCGGCATTCGTCCGCTACACGTTCGACAACGGCGAGGTGACCAATCCGGTGCGTGTGACGACTGGCGAGAAGGTCAAAACCCAGGTGCACTTCGTGACCGCCTCGCATCAGATAGTCAAAGGCAGCGGATTCGTCAACCGGGCGCAGCTCGGTATCACGCGCAGCAGGCTCGACGGCGTCGACTACGTGTACGAAGGCCTCAGTCTCCCTCGGACGACGTTTACCGACATCGATCGCGGCATCGCGGCGATTTCCGTCAGCGGCGGCATTGCTGGCTGGGGCGGCAGCACCACGAATCCGAAGTTTCATCGCTTCTCCAACTACCAGATCAGTGACGTCGTGATTCTGACGAAGGGGATGCACAGCTTTCGCGCGGGCGGACAAGTCGAATTCCTGCATTTCGACCTCACGTCCGACTTCACGTCGATGGGCAACTACACGTTCAACTCCATCAACGATTTCCTCGCCGGCGTCCCCCGCACCTTCGATGCGGTCATGCCGGGGTCGGATGCCACGCGGAATCTGCGACAAAGAGTGTTCGGCTTCTTCGCGCAGGACGACATGCAGGTGTCGTCTCGTCTCACCATCAATGCAGGCGTTAGATACGAGCCCACAACGGACGTGACGGATACCGGCAACCGCCTTGCACAGCTCATCGACTTCGCAAACCCACGGGCGACGTTGAATGACACAACGAAGGTAGACGCGCTCTACAAGAATCCATCGCTGAAAACCGTGGCGCCGCGTCTCGGCTTTGCATGGGACATCACCGGCTCCGGAAAGTCGGCGCTTCGCGGCGGCGCAGGCGTCTTCTACGATCTCGTTACGGTCAACACGCCGTTCGTGCAGAACACCGCGGTGCGCGTGCCGCCGTTTTTCAATCGCGGCGGGCTCGTCGCGAGCGCCACGTCGCCCATCACCTTTCCCGAGGCGTATGCCACGCAGTCCGCGCAGCTTGCCGGGCAGGCGCAGCTCGAAGGCATCGAGTACGACCCGAAGCAACCCGTTATGTACAAGTGGAATCTGAATTTCCAGCGCGAGCTCACGGGACGCACGACGCTGGAGGTTGGATACACGGGCACGCGCGGTAAAAATCTGTTCCGGCAGATTTTCAGCAATGGCAGGAACGCGGTGGAAGTCAACGGACGATTGGTGGTGCCGGCCGATGCGCCGCTGATTCAGCCGGCGTTCGGCCGGATGCGGTATCGCGTCAGCGATGCCGACTCTTGGTACAGGGGCCTGACCGTCAGCGTCTCGCGACGGGCGCACAGCTTCTCCTCGCAGATCTCGTACACACTGTCGAAGTCGGAGGATACGGGTGCCGCGGCGCTCGGCAGCAACGACTTCGACGGCGAAGGCGCTGGTTCGCGCTATCTGTTCACGCCCGACAAAGGACGATCCCCGTTCGACATTCGCCACTCTCTTGTGGCGAGCGTCACCTATATGCTGCCGTTTGGGCAGAACGGCAGCGGCGTTGTGTCACACATCATTCGTGACTGGGAAATCGGCTCGCTTGTGCGCTTGCGTAGCGGTCAGCCGTTCTCGGTGTTCGTCGGCTACGACCAAAGTCTCCAGGTCTGGTCGCCCGTGTATCCCGATCTCGCAGCGGGCGCGAGCGCCAACCCGATCCTCGGCAGTCCCGACAAGTACTACGATCCGCTCGCGTTCGTTCTGCCGGCGCCCGGCGTCATCGGCAACGCGCCCCGCAACTCACTCATCGGTCCTGGTTACGCCACGTGGGATTTGAACACGTCGCGCAACGTGCCGTTTGGCACCAGGACGCTGCAGCTACGGTTCGAGGTCTTCAACCTTCTGAACCGTGCGAACTTCGGCATCCCGGCGCAGTCGCTCTTTGCCGCCAACGGCACGCGGCTTGCCGACGCGGGTCGCATCACGACGCTGGCGTCCGCGCCACGCCAGGCGCAACTGGGCGTCAAGTTCGTTTGGTAGATTCGACGAATTCGCCTGGTTTGCGTCCAACTCCTATC
>DASPWV010000690.1:0-3315 GCA_035637635.1 Vicinamibacterales bacterium
ACGGCTATACGTACGGCGCGAGTTCCCGGTTCGACACGCGGCTCTCCGCAGGACTCTTCTATGCCGCGGCGGGCGTGCAGACCGACAAGACCTCAGAAGCATTGCGCGAGTTCTTCAACGAGCTGACGGGCATTCTCAAACCGATTCCGGCGGAGGAGCTCGAGAAAGCGAAGAACTACGTCGCGCTTGGCTTCCCGTCCGAGTTCGAGACCACGAGCGAGCTCGCGAGGAAGCTCGAAGAGCAGGTCGTGTACAACCTGCCCGACGAGTATTTTCCGTCGTTCGTGCGCGCTGTCACGCAGGTGCCCGGCGCGGAGGTGCAGAAAGCATCCGCGCGTTATATTCAGCCGGACAAGTTTGCAGTCGTCATCGTCGGCGATCGCAAAGCGATCGAGCCCGGCATTCGGGCGCTGAATCTCGGACCGATCGAGACGCTGACGGTTGAACAGGTGTTCGGACCGATCTAGAGTGCCTAGTGTGCCTGATGTGCCTAGCGTGCCTGATGTGCTTGACACCCATGCACGTCAGGCCAGCACCCTAGGCACTCCAGGCACGTTAGGCACTCCAGGCACTCTGAATGCTGACCCTGACGCTTGACGAACTGCTCGCCTATACGGACGAAGAGCGCGGCAAGTGGCGCACGTGGCTCGAGGAGCATCCAGCGGCGCTGGGACTGCGGCTGCAGCCGGACGGGCGTTTCGCGACGGTCGCCGATCTGATCGATCACATCTTTCTCGTCGAGTCGCGACACCTGGCGCGGCTGCGCGGCGAACCGGTTCCGGACGCCTCAGGCGTCGCACCGGGCGACGCGGTCGCGTTGTTTGCCTACGCCGGCCGCACGCGCGACGCGCTCCGCACCTACGGCACAAAACTCGGCGACGACGAGTCGCAACTGCCGCGAACGTTCACCGTGCAGTCAGGAACCGTCCGCATGACGCCCCGCAAGCTGCTCTTCCACATTTGCCTGCACGAGGTGCGGCACTGGGCGCAGATTGCGCTCGGCATCCGGCAGGCGGGACTCGACCCGCCCGGGAATCACGACCTGTTTTACAGCAGCGCCATCGATTGACGCGTTTCAGGTCCGTCCGTATGGCGGCGTGGATAATGGCGTGATGGATCACTATTACGACGCGAACGACCTCGCGCGATTCGCGGACATCGGCAACGACGCGCCGGAGCTGTGGCAGAAATTTTCCGCGTGGTACTCGGCGGTCTTCGCGGAAGGCGCCCTCACCGAACGCGAAAAGGCGTTGATCGCGGTCGCCGTCGCGCATGCGGTGCAGTGCCCGTACTGCATCGACGCGTTTACGAGCGGCAGCCTCGACAAGGGTGCCACACCCGAACAGATGATGGAGGCCGTGCATGTCGCAGCAGCCATTCGAGGAGGCGCGTCACTCGTCCACGCGGTGCAAATGCGCAATCATGCTGCGAAGATCTCAATGTAGCGAGAGTGCCTAGAGTGCCTAAGGTGCCTAGCGTGCGTATGGCGGACCGCGGCACTCTCGTTCTGCGCTACATGACGCCGCGAACGATCGTCACCGGTCCGCATTGCTTTGGCTGCACAGCAGGCGCCGGCAGCTCCTGCGGCGGCACGACGGTGAGGGACTCGCGATGATTCGGCTCGCCGCTGGCATCCTCCTCGGTTACGCGCTCTTCGTCTTCGCGGCTGTGTTGATCTTTTCGTTGTCCGGCCGAGATCCGCATGCGCCTGCGGAACCGGCCTTCATGGTGGGCTCCATCGGCGCCGGCGTCATCGCGGCGCTCGCCGGAGGCTACCTTGGTGCCGCCGTCGCAAAGGGCAGCGAGCGCGGCGCCGGACTCGTGATCGCCATTATCATTGCCATCATCGCAAGCATCTCGCTTCTCGCTCAACCCGGCGACGCCCGCTGGTCGCAACTGGCCGCGCTGCTGCTGATGAGCCCGACGGCGTTTCTCGGCTCGGTGATTCGCTCTCGGCGCGTTCGCGTTCGATAGAATGAGGCCGCCCTTCAATTCGGAGAACAAACCAATGCGTTACATGCGCCTGATTGGTGTCGCGCTGACCGTCCTCGCGGGATCTGCGTGGTTGTCTGCGCAAGCAGCCATCCAGTCTCCAACAGCCGGCAGCAGTCCCTACCTCCTGCCGCCCAAAGCCATCGTCGATATCGTGGACGCGCCGCTGCCACCGGCGACAGAACTGAGTCCGACGCGTGATGTGCTTGCGGTGCTGGATGGCGCAACCATGCCGACCATTGCCGACGTGTCTCGGCCGATGCTGCGCCTTGCGGGAAGACGGATCAATCCGCGCACCAACGGACCACACCGCGTGCAGCTGTTTCGGGCGATCACGCTCAAGTCAATCGCGAATACGACGGAGAAGAAAGTCACGGTTCCCGCGAGTGCGTTACTGACGTGGGTTGGTTTCTCGCCTGACGGCAAACGGTTCGCGTTCTCCAACACTCGCGACAACGGGATTGAGCTCTGGGTTGGAGACACGGCTACCGGTCAGGCCAAGGCCCTGACGATGGCGCAGCTGAACGCTTCACTCGGAACGCCGTGCGAGTGGGTCGCCGATGGCGCTTCGCTTCTCTGTGAGTTCGTATCGCCAGGTCGCGGGGCCGTACCTGCCGCGCCGACAGTGCCTCCGGGACCCAACGTGCAGGAGAACCGCTCTCGGACCGCGCCAGTGCGAACCTATGAAGACCTGCTGACAAGCGCGTATGACGAGGCGCTGTTTGACTACTACGCGGCTGCTCAACTCGCGTACGTCGACGCTGTCAGTGGTCAACGCACGCCGGTCGGCGCTCCAGCCATTTTCGAGACCATGGCTCCATCGCCAGACGGCAACTACATTCTCGTCGGCCGCGTACATCATCCGTATTCGTGGCTCGTGCCCTACGAGAACTTCCCGACGACAGTTGAAGTGTGGGATCGCAAGGGCTCGATCACCAGGCAGATTGCCGATCTCCCGATGGCCGACACCATCCCCAACGGAGGCGTGTTGCCTGGGCCTCGCAGATATCAGTGGCAGGCGCTGAAGCCGGCCACCGTTGTCTGGGTCGAAGCGCTCGATGGCGGTAATCCGAGGGCAAAGGCGCCGCACCGCGACAGAGTTGTGACGCTTGCTGCGCCGTTCTCCGGCGAGCCGACCGAGGTCATGCGGGTGGAGAACCGGTTTGCGAACGTTGCCTGGCTGGACGACGGCACAACGTTCGTGACGGAAAACGAGAGGCGCCGCCGCTGGACGCGCACGTGGATGATTGGCAAATCCGGCGGAACGCCGACGAAGCTCTGGGATCGCAGCCAGGAAGACGCGTACAGCGACCCCGGCACGCC
>DASPWV010000691.1:0-3622 GCA_035637635.1 Vicinamibacterales bacterium
GTCCTTGTTTGTCGCCCTTGTCGGCGTTGAACTCGACTTGTCCGCCTCCAGTGGTGAGGCTTTTGAGATCCGTTTCGGCCCAGCTCTGCGCGCTCGTTTGCACGAATGGCTGCGCTGTATGGCCCTCGGATCCTCCCTCGATTGGCCGCACCGATCGCGCCAGCGGGTACGCCGTCATCAAATTGAATCGCTCCGTAATCGGATGCGATGGGTACGGCGGAGCGGCAACCGGCACCGACGCATCTGTGCCGAGCAGTTGTCCAATGCCGCTGGCATCGAGAACGATGTCGTTCCCGACTTCGATGCCCCACTCTTTCAGATAGCCCGTCAGCAGCGGCAAACTGTTGCCGTCGGCGCCCTCGGGCGGATCGAGAAGGAACATCACCTTGCCGCCTTTGACGACGTACTTCTTGAGCGCATCGATTTCCGGTTGCAGAAAGTCGGTGCGCGGTCCGGCGACAATCACCGCGGTCGCATCAGCAGGAACCTCGCGTTTCTGCGCCAGCACCAGCGGCTCGACTCCGTAGTTGTCGTGCGTCAACACCTGCACGACGGAGCTATAACCGGCCCGGTCCGAATTGGACGTGTCCTTTTCGCCGTGGCCTTGCGTGAAATACACCTTCCGCTGGGCGCCGGTCATCGCTTTGATGATGCCGTTGGTGATGGTCTGCTCGTCGCTGTTCGTGACGCGTTCCACCTTGTCTTTGTATTCGATGACGATCGTTCCGTATTGCTGGATTTGCGCGGCTTTCGCACGCGCGGGATTACGGTCGGCGTCGACGTACTCGACCGACACTTTGTTCGAGTGGTAGCGATATTCGTCGAGCCGATCGCGATACCGGTCCAAGTCGGTGCTCCGGTCGAACACCGTCATCTTCACCGGCGCATCGAGCGTTTGCAGCATTTTGGTCGTCTGATCCGACAGGCTGTAAACCTGGTTCGCCGTCAGATCCCACCGCTTGCTCTGCCGCACGGCGAGGTAGTTGATCGCGATCACGATGCCCAGGGCGACGAGGATGCCCACGATTGAAATGGTGCCGTATCGCGCCTGCCGCCGGCCGTAGAACGAGACAACGTCGCGCCATTGTCCGGCCATGTAGATCAGCACACAGGCAAGGCCCGCCCACGCGGCCCACGTTGCATACTGACCCCACTCAGGCTTGCCGAAGCGGACCGCCACGGCGCCGAAGACGAGCCCCGTGCCGATCCAGCCGATTATGCTGACAATTCGGTTGACCATCAGCCTCGCCACCGTTCGCTGTCCACGGACTTCGCCGTGAGAAACAACCCAAATGCGATGAAGCTCACGTAGTACACGAGGTGCTTCGTATCGATGATGCCCTTCGAGAAATCCTCGAAGTGATCGATGATCGACAGGTGCGCCAGCACGGCTTGCGCCGTCGTGCCGACGAAGCTGCCCATCCAGTTGATCACCCAGAACAGGAGAAACGCGGCAAAGGTCACCATTCCGGCGACTATCTGGTTCTTCGTCACGCTCGAGATGAAGAGCCCGAGTGAGATGAAGCAGCCGCCCATCAGCAGCATGCCGAGATATGCGGTCACCACCGGCTTCCACTCCGGCTGGCCGTAGATGAACAGCAGCCCGACGTGAATGAGCGTGACGGCCAGCATCGCGGCAAAGAGCGTCATCGCGCCGAGAAACTTGCCGAGGATGATTTGCCAGTCGGTCAGCGGCGAGGTGAGGAGCAGCTCGATCGTGCCCGATCGCTTCTCCTCCGAATACGTCCGCATCGTCACCATCGGCAAGATGAAGAGGAGGATGACTTCGGCGTTGCTGAACACGGGGCCGATGAGCATCTGGTTGATGTTCATGCTGCCGCCGCCCATCTGCATCGTCATCTGCATGCTTTGCCGCTCGAAGTACGTCAGCAGCACGTAGAAAAAGTACCCGTAGAGCAGCGCGAAAAACCCGATCACCACGTATGCAATCGGCGAGTTGAAATACGAGCGGATTTCCTTGCCCGCTATCACGAGGACGTTACGCATGATTTTGCTCCGCGGCTTGCGAAACCGGTTCGGCGGGTCTGCCGCTGCGTGCCTCGTCGGCAGTGCCGCCGCCGCTCGCCGGTTCTTCGGTGGTCAACCTCAGGAAGATGTCTTCGAGGCTCATACGGATTGGCCTGAGCTCCAGCAGGCCCCACCCGCGATTCACAACCGTGGCGGCCAACTCGCGGCGCACATCGTGCCCGTGCTCGGAGTCCACCTCGATATTGAGAACGCCGTCAGGGCCGTCTGTCGCCGACACTCGGGTAACGCCGGCGATGGTGCCGAGCGCGGCGCTCACGTCACTTTCCGGTCCCGCCACCTGCAGATATATCGTCTCGGAGCCACGCAGACGCGCGGTGAGATTCTCCGGCGTATCGACCGCGACGACTTTCCCGTTGTTGATGATGACGACGCGTTGGCAGGTCTGTGAAACTTCCGGCAGGATATGTGTGCTCAGGATGATGGTGTGTGAGCCACCGAGCTCGCGAATGAGTTGCCGCGTCTCGATGATTTGTTTCGGGTCGAGGCCGGCGGTCGGTTCGTCGAGGACGAGCACATCGGGATTGTGGAGAATGGCCTGCGCGAGACCGACGCGCTGTCGATATCCTTTCGACAACTTCGCGCAGTGGCGACTTGCCATGTCGGTGACGCGCGTACGCTTCATGACATCCTGGACGCGCGATACCGTTTCGCGTCTCGGCACACCCTTGATGCGCGCGACGAACATCAGGTACTCGCGCACGGTCATGTCGGGGTACAGCGGCGGCGTTTCCGGCAGATAGCCGGTACGGCGCTTCGCGTCGATTGGCTGCTCGAACACGTCATGCCCGGCTACGATGACGCGGCCCTCGGTCGCCGGTATGTACCCGGTGATGACGCGCATCGTCGTCGTTTTGCCGGCGCCGTTTGGACCGAGAAAGCCGAGAATCTCGCCGGGTTCGACGCGAAAGCTCACGTTGTCGACGGCTGTCACCGGCCCGTAGCGTTTGGTGAGATTCTGAACTTCAATCATAGGAACACCAATTGCAGTTCATCTGCGCAGTGCAGAGCGCGAGGTGAAGAACACGGCAACCTCGGACATTGGACGTCCAGCTTTGAACTCTTGGTTTCAACTTTGAACTTTGACCCCTCGGCCCCTCGACCCTTCGACAGGCTCAGGGTCGCCTCGAGCAGCGTCGATGGACGACTTCGCTCCAGGTGATCCCGAGCTTGTCGAGGGATGAACTTTGAACTTGTAACTTTCATTACCGGCCGAAGGCCGGTAATCTAGCCCCAGACTTCACTCGAATGGTCATTCGCACATGCCCAACGGCCGCACGTTCGCGCCAGACTCGCGGAGTTTCCCCGATCCGACGATGCGCCACTCAAGTGAATTGAGGGGTTAGATGCGGCGTCTTTTGGGAACGCCAGCCCCCCATCCTATTCGAAGCGTCCAGAGCCGGCAAGCCGCGCCCGCGCTAACCCGCCCGTGAAGCGAATCCTCATTCTGGCGGTCACCCTTACGGTCCTGGCCGGCGTTGCCGGCGCCGTCTGGTGGGCTCGACAGTCCCTCCCTGTTTTGGACGGCGAAGAGCATGTATCTGGCCTTGTCGCGCCGGCAGAAGTGATCTTCGAC
>DASPWV010000692.1:0-3081 GCA_035637635.1 Vicinamibacterales bacterium
GGCCGACGCCTTTCATCGACATCACCTTCGAATCAGGCCCGACGTCGCTCGTGTGTTCGTCGACGAGCTTCGTCGAGGCAGCCGGATGCTATCATCGCGTCCGACTCGTTCGCGCCGTCCGGCGACACCCACCGGCCGGAAAGCGTCGCTCCGCGACAATTTCTTACAAGTGGGCAAAGAACCGCTCCGAAATCTGTGCTAAATGGTCTTCCGGGGACGTCCGTGTCACGTTGCACGCTCGTCGTTTGCCCCAAAAGTCTCGCACCCCACAACCGTCGATATACACGAGAGAGTTCTCCATGAACCGTTCCAAATTGCTGTTAGTCAACGTCCTGGCGCTGATTGTCTGTAGTTCCACCGCGTACGCACAGAGCGCGATCACTGGAGTGGCGAAGGATTCGACGGGCGGCGTCCTGCCCGGAGTGACGGTCGAGGCAAGCAGCCCGGCGTTGATCGAAAAGACGAAGACCGCCGTCACGGACGGAAACGGCCAGTACAGGATCGTGGATCTCCGCCCGGGCGTGTATGCCGTCACGTTCACGCTCTCCGGCTTCGGCCCTGTCCGGCGTGAAGGGATCGAGCTCGTGGCGTCGTTTACGGCCACGATCAGCGTGACGTTGAGCCCCGGCGATCTGCAGGAGACCGTCACGGTCACGGGCGAGTCCCCCATCATCGATACGACGAGCGCGCTGCAACAGACCGTGCTGACGCGGCACAGCCTCGACACGATTCCCAACGCGCGCAACATCTTCCAGCAGGCCACGCTCATCCCCGGCGTTCAGTCCGATCGCTTTGATGTCGGCGGAACGGAGGGACTCCAGGAGGCCACGGTGCGCGTGCACGGCTCGCAGTCCTCCGATCAGAATTACAAGGTCGACGGCATGGCGCTCAACTCGCCGTTCGGCGACGGACGAACAATCGGCATCTACTTCAACGACGGCAACTTCGAGGAAGTGAGTTTCCAGACGAGCGCGCTCCCGGCCGAAATGGCGCAGGGCGGCATCGCGTTCAACATGGTGATGCGCGACGGCGGCAATGACTACAAGGGATTTGGATACTTCGGCGGCTCCAGCAGCGGCATGAACTCCAAGAACCTCACGGACGAACTCCGGCAACGCGGGTTGCCCGAATCGAGCAGTCTCATCAAGATTTACGATTCCAACATCTCGTTCGGCGGTCCGGTCAAGAAAGATCGTCTCTGGTTCTTCCTATCCAACCGGCATCAGCGATTCGACCAGTACGAAGCCGGCCTGAACCCCGATGGATCCCGTCCGCTCGACGACAACACCATCACCGATTACACGGGTCGTCTGACGCTGCAAGTCAATCAGAAGAACAAGATCACGGGCTTTTACGAGATGGACGACAAATGGCGCGGCGGCCGGCGCGACCGCTCGAGCGACTACCAGTTCATCGAGTCGCGCGCCGCGATCCTCCAGGAGACGCCGAACTCGTACGTGGCCGGCGTGAAGGCGACGACGACCATCAGCAGCAAATTGTTCTTCGAGAACGGCCTCTCGCTGATACACATCACGTCGCATCGAGGCCCACAGAAAGAGGTCGCTCCCACCGACATTCCCAAAATCGATTTCGTGCGATCGACGTTGACCAACGCGTGGACGAACGATCTGCTGAATCGATCGTTCATGGGCCGGCTGAACAGCTCGCTCTCATATGTGACCGGTGCGCACAACCTCAAAGTCGGCCTTCAATACGGCCGCGGCTCGTATCGAGTGGCGCAGACCGTCAACCAGGGGATGCACCTGCGCTTCCGCAGCGGCGTCGCGGACTCGGTGGACATCTGGAATTCTCCGACGGACGCCCGTCAGAACATCGATCTCGAGCTTGGCCTGTACGCACAGGACTCGTGGACAATCAAGCGGCTCACGCTCAATCCGGGCGTGCGCATGGATCGATATCAGGTCGACATCCCGGTGCAGACAGCGGCCGCCGGTCCGTGGGTGCCCGCACGGGAATTCCAGGAACAGAAAAATCTGCCCAAATGGACCAACGTGGTGCCGCGCTTTGGCGCGGCGTACAACGTGTCCAGCAGCGGCAGAACCGTGGTCAAAGGCAGTCTGAGCAAGTACGTTCAGAACGAGGGCACCAGCCGGGCGCAGGCAGTCAACCCGATGCTGCTGCAGCGCGATCGGCGCGCGTGGACTGACACCAACCTCGACGGGATCGCGCAGATCACGGAGCTTGGACCAAGCACCGGGTTTGCTGGAGGCGTCACCTCGCGTCTCGATCCCGAGGTCACCCGGCCGTACAACTGGGAGATGACCCTTGGTCTCGACCACGAAGTGTTGCGGGGAATCGGCGTGGGCGCGACCTATTACCGGCGCCTGCTGCGCAACATGATCGGCAGCCGCAACATGGCCGTTCTCCCGAGCGATTACATCCCGGTGACGATTACCAATCCGCTGACGAATGAACCTCTGACGGTTTACAACCAGAAGCCGGAAACCGTGGGACGCCGTGACACGGTCGTCACCAACCAGAAGGAGCTGGACTCCAACTACAACGGGATCGAACTTCGCCTGAATTCTCGATTCCACGGCGGCGGGATTCTCGCGGCCGGCTATACGTATGGCCGCGCAAAGTCCGGGTCCGGAGATACGAACAACCCGAACACGCTGATCAACTTCTACGGCACCGACAAGTCGGTGCAGCTCAAGTTTTACGGAGCGCAGCCGCTTCCGTGGGGCACACAGGTCAGCGGGTCGTTCGAGAGCTTCAACGGGGCTCCGCTCGCGCGAAACTTCACCGTCACTCGCGCGCAGGTGCCGAACCTGACCCAGGTCACGCAGGTTGTCTCACTCGTGCCCCGCGGGGAGTTCACCTTGCCGCGCGTGAGCCTGCTCGACCTGCGCTTCGCGAAGGCGTTCAAGTGGAGCTACCGTAAGGTCGAACTGCAGGCTGACGTCTACAACCTGTTCAACGCGAACGCGGTCATCAACGAGGTGCAGACCGTCGGCCCGTCGCTCGGGCAGCCAGTCGGCATCGTGCGCGGCCGGCTCGCGAGGTTCGGCGTCAACGTCGCGTTCTGATACTGGCTGAGGCAGGTGCCACTGGGACAAT
>DASPWV010000693.1:0-7582 GCA_035637635.1 Vicinamibacterales bacterium
GCGAGCCGTCATCCAAGAGGTGTTGACCGCCCACTTTTTCATGACGCAGCCGCACTATCTCAAATGGATGCTGAAGCTCAAAGAAGTCGAACTGAGAAAGTGACAAAGTAGTACTAGTGCCACGTGCCGGGTGCTGAGTGCTACGTGCCGAGTGCTACGTGCCGGGTGCCACGTGCCGAGTGCCACGTGCTAATTGCCGAGTGCCACGTGCCCCAGTGCCACGTGCCGAGTGCCACGTGCGAAGCGCCGGGTCGGAAGCGTGATCGCTATCGCTGAGGCTGCGATGTCGTCGGCCGGCGTTGTGTTTTGGCAGTCTGCACTTTGGCGGCGACGTCGGCCAGGAGCTTTTTGGCGTCGTAGACGATCCCGTCCTTGACGACGAAGTCGATGCCGCCGACGCGCTCTGGTTTATTCGTCGCGTCGTTGATGCGAATCGTGCCGGTGCCGTAGAGGACCTTGAAATTCTGCAGCGGGTTCTCTTTGATCAGCACGAGATCCGCCTTGAGGCCCGGCCGGATGATGCCGAAGTCGATCGGCTTGCCCTTGGGCTCGTGCAGACCTTCCGCGCCGTAAAGGGTCGCCGAGCGGATGACCTCGAGCGGATGAAACCCGGCCTCCTGCAGCATCTCGAATTCGTTGATGTAGCCAAATCCGTACGTCTGATAAATGAATCCGGAATCCGAGCCCGTGGTCACGCGTCCGCCCGCGTTCTTGTAGTCGTTCACGAACGCCATCCACACGTGGTAGAAGTTGCGCCACGCGATCTCGTCTTCGGTAGTCCAGTCGAACCAGTACGATCCGTGCGCCTGCCGATTGGGCGTATAGAAATCCCAGAGCGACGGCAGTGTGTACTTGTCGTGCCAGTCGGCGTTGCGCATCCGCATGACATCGCGGCTTGCGGAGTAAATAGTGAACGTCGGATCGAGAATGAAGCGGCGATCGACCCACTCTTTGATCAACGCGTTCCACTGGTCGCTGCCGCGCGGATAGATCTTGTCCCAGAGCCGCGCCACCTGTCCGAAGCGCATTTGCTCGTCGCTGGAGTTCTGATCGGGCGGATATGCCTGGATGCTCGAGTCTTTCAACAGCGATTCGAACAGCCCGTAGAAATGCGTGAGTGTCCCGAGGCCGAGGCGTGATGCGTCACGCGCGGTCGTACGCACGACAATCTTTTGATCCAGGTGCGCCGTCGATCCGAGGCCGAATTTCTTCGCCTCGTCGAGCAGCGCCGCCATCACCTCGGGGTCTTCGTTTTCGAGGCCGAGTTTCAGTCCGTCGATGCCCCGCTTTGCCGCAAAGCGCACCCACTCGCGTGCGGTTTCGGCGTTGCGAGGTTTGCTCGCGTCCCAGCCCTCGCCGGTGAACGGATGAAAGTAGGCGAAAACACGCGGCGCAACGATCTGATCTTTCGCGGAGAGCTCGCGCTGCTGAAGCGTCCAATCCATGCCGCCACACGGCACCCCACGCACGGTGGTCACGCCGTGAGCGAGCCACAGCTTGAACACATACTCCGGATCGTTGGCCTGCGCGCCGCCGCAGTGCACGTGCATGTCGACGAAGCCCGGCATCACGTACATGCCCGTTCCGTCGATTTCTTTGGTGCCCTTGGCTGGCCGGTTCCGCTCGTTGATCGGGAGCTTGGGAAAGCCGACGCTGGCCACTTGAGCAATTCGATCCTGCGCGATCACGATGTCCATCGGGCCGCGCGGCGCCGCGCCGGTGCCGTCGATGACCGTGGCACCGCGGATCACCAGTCGATCGTATGGTCCATCACCTTCGCCTTGACGCCGGTTGGGCGTGGGCTGCATCTGCTGCGCGGCGACAACGACCGTGAGCAGCGCCGCCAGAAGGGCTGCAACTAAACTGCGCGACCGAATATCAGACAACCTCATGGCGGCACCGATCATAGCAGCACGCAGGCGCACTGCTGCACCGCCGTCTACGATTCGCGAAGCACGGCGACCGGATCGACACGAGTCGCCCGGCGGGCGGGAAGATAGCTGGCCAGCGCCGCCACGAACGTGAGCAGTATGGCCACGCTCGCAAACGTGATTGGGTCCTGCGGCGTCACGCCAAACAACAGGCTTTCCATGAATTGCGTGAGGGCGAACGCGCCGGCAAGGCCCAGCAGCACGCCTCCGATCACCGGCAGCATGCCCTTTGCGAGGACGAGCAGCTCGAGATTGCGCGCACTGGCTCCTAACGCCAATCGGATCCCCAGTTCTCGCGTTCGCTGGCTGATGGTGTACGACAGCACCCCGAAGACTCCGATCACCGCCAGGACCACTGCGAGCACAGCGAAAAGCGTCACGAGCATCATCGACGATCGCGCAGGCGCTCGCGACAACGCCACGACATCGTCCATCGTGCGAACGGCAAATATCGGCACTGCAGGATCGACTTGACCCACTTGCGCACGAATCGCGGAGGTGAGGCTCTCCGGATCCGCGGTCGTTCTTACAGCGAACGAGAACGTGCTCCAGAACGGCATCAGCCGGTGTGTCCCGTATACGGCCTCTGCTCCGGGATTTGCCACCGAGAGCTGCGCGACGTCGGCCACGATTCCGACGATCTCGGCGTCCGGAAACAGGCGGTTGTCTGGCGCACCCAGGTAAACATGCTTGCCGATCGGATCCTGGTCCGGGAAGAAGCGTCTCGCGGCCGCTTCGCTCAGAACGACCGCACTTCGTCCAGCGCCGTAATCCCGATCGTTCAGCAGCCGTCCGCGCCGGCGCGCAATACCCATCGTCTGAAAATAGTTGGGGGCGATGACGCGATACGCCACGCTCGGCGGCGTCTTCTCCGGCGGCAGTGGCTGGTCGATGATGTTGGACCACGCGCCCGTGCCGTAGCCGCTCACGGGCAGATAGCTCGTCATCGTCGCGGCTTGCACGCCCGGGAGGCGCTCGAATCGCGCCAGCACGTCTTCGAAGAAACGCACGCGCTGGTCACCTTTGTACACATCGGACGGCACACCGATTCTGAACGTGAGTAGCTGCTCGGCACGAAAGCCGGGATTGACTTCGAGCAGCTTCGCAAAGCTCCTCACGAGCAAGCCCGCGCCCGCGAGCAGCATGAGCGCCAGCGCCAACTCCGCCACCACCAGGGACGTGCGTATCCACCCAGTCGGTCCGCTGCCTCGTGTTCCTTCACGAACGGCTTCCATCAGCGAACGTGAGGTCAACTGAACGGCCGGAAAAAAGCCAAAGGCGAGCCCCGCGGCTACGGAAACCGCGGCAGTGAACGCGACGACCGCCATGTCGAGACGAATTTCGTTCGCGCGCGGCAGGTTTTGCGGCAGCGACGCCACAAGCACATCGAGCAGAACGTAGCCAAGCGCAAGGCCTGCAAGCCCTCCAATCGTCGAGAGAAACACACTCTCGGTGAGCATCTGCCGGACCAGGCGCATCGGCCGGGCGCCGAGCGCCTGGCGCACCGCCACTTCGCGGCGACGCGTCGACGCACGCGCCAGCAGGAGGTTGCCGAGATTGGCGCACGCGATGAGGAGGATGCAGACGACCGCGCCCATCAGCGTGAGCAGCCGCGTTCTGACACCGTTCACGAGCAGATCCTTCATCGGGACGACACCGGCGGTTGCGTTCTGCGTGTACTGCGGGTACTTGGTCCGAATGGCGTCCATCACGGCGTTCAACTGCGTGCGCGCCTGATCGATGGTCACGCCCGAATTCAGCCGCGCGACTGCCTGAAGGAAGTACTGATCGCGATTGCCGCGGAACGCAGCATCGAATCGTGCAGGGATCCAGTACTGCGCGTCGTAATCGGGAAATGCAAAATCGCGCGGCATGACCCCAATGACGATGAACGGGATTCCATCGAGGCCAATCGTCTCTCCCACGGCCGGCCGCTCGCCGAAAATTCGATGCGCAAGGCCGCTGCTCAGCACCACCACAGCCGCCGCGCCAGGCCCGTCGTCCGCGGCGGTGAACACGCGACCCTGTGCAGCGCCTCGGCCCAGCACCTCGAAGATGCTGCCGGCACTGAGCACACCGAGCACGCGCTCGGCATTACCGCTCCAAGCGATGACGCGTCCCGTGTACGCAAACGCCGCCATCGACTGGAAGCCCAACGCGCTCGCTTGCCAGTCGTAATAGTTGCCTGGGGTCGTACTGCCCAGGCCGTCAGGGTCGCTGCGGTCCCTCGACATGTGGCCGAGAACGACGATCCGGTTGGCCTCTCGATAAGGCAGTTCCTTCAGCATCACACCATTGACGACGCTGAAAATGGCGCTGTTCGCGCCGATTGCCAGCGCCATGGTGGCGACGCAGACCATCGCGAAGCCAGGGGCGTGACGCAACATGCGCACGGCGCCGCGGATGTCCTGAATCAGTGAAGACAGCACAGCCGTTCTCCGATCGGGTTCAACGGACCACGAGAGCCATCTCTCGTCGATGCGGCGCGGTGGCGGCGCGCCTCGGTATTCGCACCACGCGAAACGCAAGAGAGCGGCAAATTCCCAGAGTACGAGTCGCGCAGCACCGCGATTGCCGCGGCGGCGGCGCGCATCGCGCACGAGGTCGTCGAAGACGGCCATCATCTGCTCGCCGTGCCGCTCGCGCACTGGTCGAGGCAGCAGGTTCAACGCCGCGCGATACAGGGTGCTCATGCTCGTTTCGGCGTGAGCTTCTTCTCACGGGCCGTTTTCAGCGCGCGCTGCAGGCGCGCCGTCTCGAGACGCGCGACATCCAGCCCGGCCCTCGTGATTCGGTAATACCGGCGGCGCGAGTCTTCTCCGCGGGTAGGCCGCCGATCGAGCTCGTCAATCAGATGGTTGTCGAGCAGCCGCTTGATCGCCGCGTAGAGCGTGCTTGCCGTGAGCTCGACTTCTCCCTGCGTCCGCTCACGGATGTCCTGAATGATCGCGTAGCCGTGCAGGTCCTGGTCGCTCAGCGAGAGCAAGATCTGGAATACCGGCACGGTCAGCGGCAACTGGTGCTGCGGCAGGCGCCGCCGCGGATAATCGGGCATCGATAGGGCTCGTCCGTCTAACGTTATACCGTACGACGGTATAGCGCGCCACGTAACTATTCAGACGAATCGGGCGCCTCGAAGGTTGCCGGCGGAGTTACGGAGTTCAGTCGACGCGGAGAGCCGTGACCGGATCGACTCTCATCGCCCGTCGTGCCGGAATGTAGTTGGCGAGTGTCGCAGCCAGAAGCAACGCGACGAACGCAGCGCCCCAGGCGACGGGGTCGGCGGCGCCAATGCCGAAAATCACGCCGCTTAGAAATCGCGCAGCAATCGCCGCCAGAACCAGGCCGATGCCCGCGGCAATGGCAGCGAGCGTGAGGCCCTGCTTCATCACCATCCGCAAAACGCGGCGCGGATGTGCGCGAACATGGGACTGTAGCCGAGCATGTCGGCGAACACCGTGTTGTGCGCTTTCAGATCCAGGAAATCGGGATACGAACAGGTGGCGTATTCGTCGCCGTCGGGGCTGCTGGTAAAGACATCGACGAGCGTTTCAGGGTGAGCCACTGGAAGCGGCCGAAGCAAGACGGCATCGACGAGCGAGAACATCGCGGTGTTGACGCCGATGCCGAGACCGAGCGAAAGAATCGCGATCGCAGCGAACCCAGGGCTGCGTCGCAACCAGCGAATGGCGTATCGGAGATCACTCGGCATGTGTCCTGATACCTGATACTTGATACCTGATACCTGATACCTGACGTTAGACGCGACGGAACTTCCCTGCGTTCCGAGTCATGACCTTCGTCACAACCCGCCGCGGCAGCAGTCGCGCGATGGTCGTCAGCGATCGATAGACACGACCTGGAACATAGACGACCTTGCCCGCCATCACCGCGTCGTAGGATTCGCGCGCGACGCGGTCGGCATCGAGCCACATGAAGCCGGGCATCTGGTTCACTTGATGGCGCGTGCCTGTCACATCGTGAAACTCGCTGAGGGTGAAGCCAGGACAGGAGGCGGTGACGTGCACGCCATGTTCTGCGGTTTCGAGCGCCAGAGACTCTGAAAACGCAATCATGTACGCCTTCGACGCCGCATAGAGTGTGTGTCCGGCCACGCCCGGGAGAAGGCCGGCGACCGAAGCGACGTTCACGACCCGCCCCCATTGGCGCTCGATCATTCCCGGCAGCAGACGATGGGTCAGTTCGGAAACGGCGACCACCATGACCTGCAGAAACGCGCGCTGTTGCTCCCAGCTGGTACTCACGTATCGGCCGGGCACGCCGTAGCCGGCGTTGTTGATCAGGATGTCGACGGCGATGCCTGCTTCGGCGATCGCGCGAGCGAGCCGCTCGGGCGCTCCGGCGTCGGACAGATCGTCGACCAGCACATGCGCGTTCACGCGGTGTGTTTGCCTCAGTTCCTCCGCCAGAGTTTCCAGCCGATCGCGGCGCCGGGCGGTGACGACAAGGTCGTATCCACGGGATGCGAGTTGCCGGGCAAACGCGAGGCCGATGCCCGAGGATGCACCTGTCACGAGCGCGTGCCGGCGAGATCTTTCTGACATACCCGCCAAGTATAGGTATGATGCAGAGCGCTCCCCGCAGAGTCCCGGACATCTTAGGAGAACTCCATGCGCCTGATTCGCTTTGCAATCCTACTTGTCGGCACGATTTCGCTGGCTGCGTGCATCAACGCCAGCACGTTGATCAAAGTGAAGCTCGATGGCAGCGGAACGATCGAGCAGACGATGATGATGAACACGGCCGCCGTCAAATCCCTCATGTCGGGCATCGACCCGCAAGGGCAGATGCAGATGAAACAGAGCAATCCGTTCGACGCCGCGTCGCTGGAGCGCGCGGTCGACAGAATGGGCAAGGGCGTGCGCTTCGTGTCTGCAACGCCCATCAGCCAGAATGGTTTCGAGGGCGTAAAAGGGATCTACGCGTTCGACGACATCAATCAGGTCAGCGTCAGTCAGGACGTCCCCAACCCGTCAGCCGCACCCGGCTCGGGTAAACCGAGTCCTGTCACCTTCAAACTGGCGCGGCAGGGCGGCAGCTCGGTGTTGACCGTCACTTTCGACGAGAAGGCCATGAGCGGCACGAAGACGCCTCCTGTGACCGTGAAACCCGAAACGGTCGATCCAGCGATGATGCAGATGATGACGGCGATCTTTCAGGGCTTCAAGGTCGCAATCGATCTCGAGGTCGACGGCAAGATCGTCAAGACGAATGCGGATTATGTAACCGGCTCACGCATCACGCTGCTCGAGATCGAAATGACGAGTCTGCTGCAGGATCAGGCCAAGCTCGCCCAGCTGCAGAGCAAGATGTCGCCGACGGCTTCCATTGCGGACATCAAGCCGCTGCTCAAGGACGTCAAAGGCATCAAGATCAACGAGCCGGTGGTGACGGTGGAGTTCCGCTGAGACATGTGGCGATTTGATGATTTCGTGATGTGGCGATGTAATCCCGCGATGTCGTGATGTGTCGATGTATGTGAGATGTCCCCCACCTCGCCACATATCATGCGAAGCAGATCACCCTTCCTCCTGTGGACGCGATTGCGACGCGTCCCGAAGCGATGGCGGGCGATGAGGTAAGAGCGCTCCCGTCCTCGTACTCCGACAGGACTTTTCCGCTCGCGAGAT
>DASPWV010000694.1:0-1958 GCA_035637635.1 Vicinamibacterales bacterium
CATCACACGCAGCGACTGGAGCAGCCGCGGAGGTTTTTGAAACCCCGGCGCTCGATGGTCCGGCGGTATTGCCGGCGGGATCAGTACGGCCCGTCGAATCCGTGCGTGCCGTTCAACGAGTCTTGAACAGGTTTAGAGACGCGTTCAGCATTATGGATGTCCGCGCGGTGCAGGCCGTCTGGCCGTCGGTGGATACGCGGGCCCTCGGCACCGCCTTCCATCGACTCGACGAACAGAACGTCGACTACACCTTCTGCCGCATCTCTGTCGTCGAAGCGCAAGCGGCTGCGCTTTGTCGCGGCGTCGCACAATACGTGCGAACCGGAAAGCGAACCCGGCAATCCGAGGCTCGGCAGTGGCAATTTGCGCTTCGCAAAGTCGATGACAGGTGGCTGATCGAGGACGTCAAGTCACACTAGCGCCACCAGCAGCGCGTAGCCGGGCGCATGAGCAGATTGAAATGATCGCCCATCTCATGAGAGACCCGGCTATTCGTCGCGCCGCGTTCAGGCTCAGACCGCTTAAGCGTCACGATTCGCGCGCGTCGTGGCGCTGATCTGCAAATCGAACCCGTTGGGCGTCGTCGTGTGATAGCTCTTGTACTGCGCCGTGTGGATGTCACCACGGCCGCCGGTGTCGACGCGAGCGCTCAACCCGCGTTTCTCGAGTTCAGCTTTCACCTGGTCCGGATCGAACGGCGTGATGCCAAAGGAAATGTGGCCGATCGACGCTCGGCGCGCAGGCGGTGTAGCGGCTGCCGCGGCGCCGCGCCCACCACCTCCGCGTCGAATGATGATGCCGCCAACGTCGCCGATTTGGCAGGTATTCTGACTGCCTTCGTCGGTGCCGGGTTTCCATCCAAGGAGCGCAGTGTAAAACGCCACCGTCTCCTTGTAGTCCGAGACCTCGAATGAAATGTGATCGAGCCAGACGGTCTTCCAGTTCGTCGCTTCGAACGGCGCAGGAGCAGACGTCTTGCCGTTGGGCGCGCCTTGCCGCCGGTTCTTCCGGTTGCCGTTGCTGATCTGGAGATCGAATCCGCCGGGATCCTTCACGTGGAAGCTCTGAAAGTCACCGTGATTGTCGGCTACCGGCGTGAGGCCGCGCTTGCGCAGTTCGGCCTCCACTTTCTTCGAGTCCCACGGCTCGATGCCCCAGCAGAAATTGTCGAACACTGCCAGGCGTGGCGGACGCGGTTCGCCCCGTTGGCCGCCGCCACCGTTCGCGTCGCCCCGGCCCTCGGCTCCCGCTGGAGGTGGCGCTGGTGCTGATGGCGCCGTTGATGTCGGCGGCGCCACGTACCCGCCGCGGAGGACGAGACCGCCCCAGTCACCGATATCGAGCATCGCCTGCTTGCCGTCGTCACTCCTGATCTTCCAGTTCATGAGCGCCTGATAGTACGCCGCCTCTTTCGGGTAGTCCGCCACCTGACAGGAGAGGTGATCCAGCAGTACGGTTTTCCATCCCGTTGATTCGAACGGCAGTTTGGCGGGCGTCGGGTCGCATTCCGGGGTCCCCGCACGCGCCCCGCCGCACTGACCTTGAGCAAACACCGATGCGGGCCGGATCGCGGCGGCAACGCCCAGTGCCTGCAGCAATTGCCGGCGTGACAGCTTGCCACGGTCAAAATCGCGAAACATCTTCTCGAGATCAGCACTCATAGAACGTCCTCTGGAATGCGCCGGATGGCGTTAGAACTCTCGCAGAGTATGCGACGACGGGTAGGACTTCGCAAGCTACTCCGCGCGCGCTACCTCGTACAGCGTGATTTCCGAGGTGCTGAGATTGTCGGACCTCAGGAACGTCACGAGAGGATTCGAGGAAAGCTGGTTCTGAACAGCCAGGTAATCGTCCATGGACGGTGCGCTGTGCAGGATGACATATCGAACGCCAACCTGCTGGAGATGCCGGAGCGCGTCTGTACTTGGAAACGTCCTCATGTGCTCGAGGAGCTCCAC
>DASPWV010000695.1:0-8656 GCA_035637635.1 Vicinamibacterales bacterium
CACCAGACCAATCCAGCTCGTGGTCTGCAACAGAATCTGCAGCAGCCCTGTACCCGACAGCCGGCACATGTTCCACATCACCGACGGAATAATCCGGAGGTGGCGGCGCTGAATGTGGATGCGCCCTCCGCCTGACAGCAGAACCCATAACTGGATCAGCACGGCAGTGCTCCGCCCCGTCGTCGTCGCAACGGACGCCCCGACGACCCCGAGCTCGGGAAACGGTCCCAGCCCGAAGATGAAGCAGGGATCGAGCACCAGGTTGATGCCGTTGGCCAGCCACAGGACACGCATGGCAACGGTGGCGTCCCCCGTCCCGCGGAAGATCGCGTTCTGCAGAAAGAGCAGCATGATGCAGGCATTGCCGCCCAGCATCACCATCGTGAAACGGGCGTTGTAGCCGAGTATGGACGGCGACGCGCCCATCAACGCCAGCAGCCGGCGCGCGTTCATCGCGCCAACCACGCCAAACACCGCTGACACGATGATCCCGAGAAGAATCACTTGTGCGGCGGCTTGCGCGGCGCCTTCGGGATCCTTCTCGCCGATGCGACGAGACACCGTGGCCGTCGCGCCAATGCACAGCGCGACAGCGACCGAGTAGACGATGGCGAGCATCGACTCGGTGAGACCCACCGTTGCGACGGCGTCGGCGCCCAGGCGCGCCACGAAGAACACGTCGACCACGGCGAAGAGCGATTCCATGCTCATCTCCATCACCATGGGGATGGCGAGCACGACGATCGAATGGCCGATGTCCCCTTCAGTGAAGTCGCGCGTGGAACGACCCAGGGCCTCGCGGACGAGGGCCCAGGCGCGCGCCAAAGGACTCGAGCGAGCTTCCGTGAGTTCGTGACCGTTCATGATCGAAACCTGCAGCCGCGTGTCTGAATCCTCAGACCGCCGCGGCAAAACCGAGTGAGAAAGAGTCGGGAGTTAGGACTGGAAGCGCATGGCGGTCGGAAGACCGACACGCGAATCGATCCCGGTGCCGGTAATCGAGACCGGCGAGCACGGCACGAAGGACGGAAGGAGCCGTTTCATAGGATCGATTGCTCGAGGCAAGAGATTGTAGCCGAGAGCACGGGCGCCGTGCAAGCTACTGTACGCGGGACGTGGGTTGCTCAATGACGCGCCGGATGACGGCCGTCAGCCGATCCTCATCGATCTGGAACGGTCCGGCGCTCGCCGTGCCCATCTGCATTTCAATGTGTATGACAACTCCGCCGGTATCGTACGGGCTGACGATCCAACTGAAGCCGCGCAACGTCACGGCCGGCGATTCGCCACCGGGGTTCTTTTCACGATCGAGTGCGAGCAGCATTTCGGAAAGAAGACGATTGACGTCGTCGTCGGTCCACGTCTCCGCGTCGAGCGGGACAGACGTAATGGCGTGCGTCGTGGCGTGCTGCGTGCCACGAACCCAGATATCGACTTCGATGCGATTGGCCATGTGCTCTCCGGCAACACAGGCGGGGCTAAAGCCCCGCCACTACATATCGCAGTACAACAGGCGGGGCTAAAGCGCCGCTACTACAGGTCGCGCCATCGAGGCGGGCGTTTGTCCAACCACGCACGAACGCCTTCCACCGCGTCGGCTGTGCGAAGCAGGCGATCGAGATACTGTCGCTCGGCGGCGTCGAGCGCGGGCTCCGCGATGCTGCGAAGCGTCAGTCGCGCCGCTTCGGCCGCGTGCGCGAGCGCGACTGCGGATTGTCGAGCGAAGTACCGATCGAACCAGCTGCGCGCCGCGTCGATGACCTTGACGTGCGGGGCAACGAGCGAGAGAAGACCCGCGTCATGCCAGTACTGCGCCGGCCGCGCCTCCCCGGTCACGATTGCCCGCGACGCTCGTGACGAGCCCACTCGAAGCGGCAGGAGCGCCGCGCCTGCCGGGGGAAACGCGCACAGACCGATTTCCGGAAAGCCGAGGAGCGCGTCCGCGGCAGTAATCACGTCATCGCACGCCAGCGCAAGCTCGAATCCGCCTCCGAGACATCGTCCATTGACGAGGGCTGCCGTCGGCGCGGGAAACGCCAGCAGATCCTTCAAGAGGCGATGAGTCTCGGCCAGGACGCGCGGCATCGGATCGGGCAGGTGCTCACGGATGTCGGCGCCAAAACAAAAATCGCGGCCGCTCGATTCGATCGTCAGCCATTTCACTCCGCGAGCATTACGCGCCGAGGCAAGAATCTCTCGCAGCGCGTCCACGACACTCACGGACAGCAAGTTACCGGGAGGGGCCGCGAGGACAACTCGCAGCCACGCACCGTTTGCTTCGACGACTGTGCCAATCACGCGAGTGTTGCCGGGTCGGTTGTCGGTGCATCGCAGGTGAAGCTTCGACAGACGTACGCAGTGGCTTTGCCGTTTTGCGCCGCCATACCGCCGACCCATGGGAGAAGCGACGACAGACGCTGTTGGTTCTCGCCCGGTTCTATCCGGAAGATTTGCGCGAACGGCCGATACGCGCGATTGGCCGCGGCCCATAGCGGACTGATCGATTCAGCGGCACCTCCGACAACGACGATTTGTTCGGGCGTCGCCAGCGCAATCGACAGCGCAGCCGCCATCATCGGCAGCGTTCGTCCCTGCGCCAGCAGACGCGAGCCGAACGTGCGGAACACGTCGTCTGCGCGCGCTCTGTAAGACCCCTCGCCGGTCAAATGTGACAGCGTCAAGAGATTCCATGCACCCACCGCGCTCGCAGAGGGTTCCGCGCCGTCGTAATCCTCCTTCAAGCGGACGAGCACCGACGCGTCGGCGCCTGGCGTGCTGAACCATCCCCCGCTTCGATCGTCCCAGAACAGTTGATCCTGTCGATGCTGCAATTCGATCGCCCACTCGAGCCAACCCGGATCGCCGCCTGCCGAGAACAATTCGAGCAACCCGAAAACGAGATACGCGTAGTCCTCCGCGTAGCCGTCGATGGCTGCGTGACCTGCACGATAGCGCCGCAGCAGGATGCCGCGGTCCGCCTGCCACATGCGATCACGCAGAAACGCCGCGGCCCGTTGGGCGCTGTCGAGGTGATGTTCTCCGTAGCGGACGCGGCCGGCGCGGGCGAAAGCGGCGATCATCAGGCCGTTCCACGCGGTGAGGACCTTGTCGTCCAGATGCGGCCGCGGGCGCGTGCGACGGAGCTCGAACAGCTTCACGCGCGCGCGTGTGAGCGAGTCGGCGACTTCCCGCGCATCGACGTGCAACTCGTTCGCAATCTCCGCAATGCCTCGAGCCGTGTAGAGCAGGTTTTTTCCCGTGAATTCGCTTTGCGGATCGAACGGCGCGTTGCCATCCGGCAGAATGCCGTAGCGGAGCTCGAAGGCGCGGCTGTCATCGCCGAGCGCGCTGCGAATTTCGTCAAGGCGCCAGATGTAAAACGCTCCCTCGCTCTTATGCGCGTGGGCGTCGCTCGCCGACTCTGGAGGCACGCTGTCCGCGTCTTCGGCCGAATAGAACCCACCGTCTCGATCCGTCAGATCGCGGCGCACGTACTGCAACGTATCTTCTGCAATCTCCGCGAAGAACACCTCGCCCGACACCTGCGCCGCCTCGAGATACGCGAGCACGAGCTGTGCCTGGTCGTACAGCATCTTCTCGAAATGCGGTACACGCCAGTTGCCGTCAACCGAGTACCTGTGAAAACCGCCGCCGATGTGATCGCGCATGCCGCCGAGCGCCATCGCCCGCAGCGTTTTGAGCACCATGTCGCGGGGTTCTTCGTCACCGCTGCGTGCGTGTTCCCGCAGCAGAAACAGCAGCTCGCTCGGTCGAGGAAACTTTGGCGCGTCGCCAAAGCCGCCGCGGCGGGCATCGAACGAGTATTGAAACTGCCGGAGCGTGGCGGTCAACGCCTCGGCGCCCGGCAGCACTCGTTTGTCTGGCGTGTCGCCACTCGCAGCCATCGAAGCGAGGCGCTCAGTGATGGTGGATGCCGATTCGAGAACGTTGGCGCGTTCCTCCCGCCAGGCACGCGCGATCTCCAGTAGTATCTCGCGGAATCCAGGACGACCCCACTGCGCCGCCGGGGGATAGTAGGTGCCGCCATAAAACGGCTGCAGATCGGGCGTCAGCCATACGCTCATGGGCCAGCCGCCGGATCCAGTCGTCGCCTGAACGAACGTCATGTAGACACGGTCCACGTCCGGCCGCTCTTCGCGGTCCACTTTGATTGACACGAAGTGCTCGTTGAGCACTGACGCGATTTCAGCGCTCTCGAACGACTCGCGTTCCATGACGTGGCACCAGTGGCACGTCGAATAACCGATTGACAGGAAAATGGGTTTGTCTTCGGCGCGCGCGCGCGCGAACGCCTCTTTGCCCCAGGCGTGCCAATCCACGGGATTTGCCGCGTGCTGGAGGAGATACGGACTCTGTTCGGCAGCAAGCCGGTTCATGAGAGAGACACAGGTCGATGCATGCTAACGCAGTTCACGAACGGGCCGCCGCAGCCTGCGGTTCCACCTGACCTGCAAGCGCCGGGTGCTTTATGGCTGCTGTCTGAAGGCGCGCGTACGCCGCGGTCATCTCCACACCGTACAGAAGGATGACTGCCGAGACGTAGATCCACAACAGAAAGATGACGACGGCGGCGATCGACCCATGCACCACGTTCCACCGCGCGAGATCGCGCGCGTACCAGGAAAATGCCGCCAGCGCGCCGCGCCAGAGTAACCCCGTGAGGATCGCGCCGGGCCACACGTACCGAAATCGCATCTCGGTGTTTGGAATGAAATAGAAGATCAACGCCACGCAGCCGATCAGAAGCGCCGTCGCACCGTAATCAGCCGTCACGTGCGTCAACCAGACAAACCACCGCGATCGCTCGACGAGACTCCAGAACCAGTTGGTTGGGGCGACGCGCGAGACACTCGCCAGGATGAGCGCGATGATGAAAATCGCGCCGGCGGACACCATCATCAGGAACGACACGAAGCGGTGCATGAGGAAGCTTCGGCGCCGCTCCACTCCCCACGCGTGATTCACCGCCGAAGAGATTGCATTGAACACACCGAGCGATGCCCACACGAGCGCGAGGAGGCCGCCGACGCCGAGCTGGACTGTCTGTCCGCGAAACGCATCGAGCTGTCGCGTCATGAAATCGAATTGGCGCGGAAAGTAGCGAAACACGAATTTGACGACCGCGTCGCGATCCGATGGATCAGACGTGAAGCTGCCGATGATGGACAGGACGAGCAGGAGAAAAGGAAACAGCGAGAGCAGCGCGTAGTACGCAATCGACGCTGCGTGCGTGAGGCCTTCGCTGTCGTACAGCTCGCCGACGCCGCGCCACGCCGCGAGTCCGATCAGCCGCGCAGCCGAAAAGACTCGCGAGATCGATCGGTCGAGAGGCGATCCCGCTGAGGACTCGCTTGGATGACTCATCGGCGGCGCTTCGCGTCGGCGCTGCGCGTTAGCCCTTCAGGTAGGCGCTCCGCGTGGGCCCTTCGGGTAGGCGCTCCGCGCGGGCCTCGCGGCAGGCGCTACGCGTAGGAGTGATCCCACGCAGGCCCGCCGAGCGCAAAAGGCGCGCGGCCTACCGGAGGCCTGCCGACCCTTCGACGTTGCTCAGGGTCGTCCCGAGAGCAGTCGAGGGGCGAAGGCCTAGATCACGCGGTGCGCTGCCATCCTGCCTGGCCGCCGCCGCTCCGAAGCTCCGCCACGCCGTGCCGCACTTGATCGACGGCGCCCAGAAGCTTTTCCGCCTCGCGGGCGAGCTGATCGAGATTGGCCTGAGCCTCTTCGCGCCACGCCCGGCCCTGCTCGGTAAAGAATATGAAGCTCACCGCGACGCCGACAGCCGCGCCGACGACGCCGCCGGCGATAAGTGTGTTCTGAACGCTCACGACCCCTCCGCTTCGCGCGAGACGAGCTCGCCGGAATCCCGAGTGTCGCGCGCCGCGCGAGCCGCGCGACCCGGGTCTTCGATTCCGTGCTTGCGCATTTTGCTGTACAACGTCGGCCGGTACAGGCCGAGGATATGCGCGGCCTCCTGCTTGTTCCAATTGGTGCGCTGCAAGGTCTGCAGGATGGCCATCTTCTCGATCTCCGCCAGCGAGTGATGCGGCGGCACGAGGAAGTCCGGGTTTGACGTGGTTTCGTCTCGCAGCGTCTCCGGAAGATCACCTGGTTGAATCTCTGCGCCCTTGGCGACCAGCACGGCCCGCTCGAGCGCGTTCTCGAGCTCGCGGACGTTGCCGGGCCAGCGATTCCGGATCAACAACCGGTATGCGGCCGCCGAAATGCCTTTGAGACTCTTTCGATATCGGTCGTTCAACTTCTCGATAAAGTGCGTGCACAGGAGCGGAATGTCTTCCGCACGCTCGCGGAGCGGCGCCACACGGACCGTGATGGTGTTAATCCGGAAATACAAATCTTCACGAAGTTTGCCGTCACGCAGCGCGGTGTCAAGGTCGATGTTCGTCGCGCAAATCAACCGGAAATCCACCTTCACCGTGCGGTCGCTGCCGACGGGTCGGTATTCGCGCTCCTGTAGCACGCGCAATAATTTCGTCTGCAGAAAGGGCGGCATCTCGCCAATCTCGTCGAGCATCAACGAGCCGCCGCTGGCGGCCTCGAGCAAGCCGATCTTGTCTTGCACTGCGCCGGTGAACGCACCTTTTTTGTACCCGAAGAGCTCCGATTCGATGAGATCTTTCGGAATCGCCGCGCAGTTGATCTTGATGAACGGTCCCTTCGCGCGATTGCTGCGCACGTGAAGGGCATTCGCAATGAGCTCTTTGCCGGTGCCGTTCTCGCCCTGGATGAGAATGTTGGCATCACTAGCGGCGACAGCCTCGACGAGCTCGAACAGCTCGCGCATCTTCTTGCTCTTGCCGATGATGTTCGAGAAGGAGAACTGGCTGCGGAACTGTGCCTTCAGTTGCTCGTGCTGCAGCCGCTCTTCGCGGAGCGAGGTGGCGCGATCCAGGATGTTCGTGAGTCCCGCCGGGTCGAGATCTGATTTTTCGAGGAAGTAGAACGCGCCCGCCTGCCCTGCTTCGAGCGCGCGTTTGATTGTGCCCTGCCCGCTAATCACAATGATTTGCGGTCCCGGATCCAAACTCTTCATTTTGCGAAGAAGCGCGATGCCGTCGGTATCCGGCAGCAACAGGTCGAGCAGGACGACTGCAGGCCGCCAGCTTTGGAACAGCTCTTCTGCGCGTGCGCCGTGGCTGGCGGTTCGAACCTCGTAGTCGCCAGGCGCCTGTTCCACTACCATTTTGAGCCAATCGGTCACCATCGGCTCGTCGTCGACGACGAGCACGCGCTTCCGCGGCTTCCTTGCTGCATCACTCGAATACACGGGCCCTCGTAAAACTCATCCGTGCCGTGCTGAGCGGTCCCCGGCGAGCGCAGTGTGTCTGAATCGAATACAGTTTACGTCACTCCCCGCCCGCGCGACAGCTCAACTTTTCACAAATTTCAAGGGTTCAAGGGTCGAGGGTTCAAGAGTTCTAGGGTTCCAAGGTTCCAAGGTTCCAGGGTTCGAGAGCTCAACCTCCCGGCTGTCGTCAAAGTCCGTTCACGGGGTTCGAGCCTTCGAACTTCTGAACCCTCGAACTTTTGAACCCTCGAGCTCTCGAACCCTTGAACTCTCGAACCTTTGAACTCTCGAACCTTTGAACCCTCGAACCTTTGAACCCTCGAACCTTTGAACCCTCGAACCTTTGAACCCTCGAACCCTTGAACCCTCGAACCTTTGAACCCTCGAACCCTTGAACCTTTGAACCCTTGAACCTTTTGAACTAGCTCAAATCGGCCGCTGGCCCTGGATCACCCGGATCAACACGATCGCGATCGCGATGATCAGCAGCACGTGAATGAACCCGCCGAGAGTGTACGAGCTCACCATCCCCAGCAACCAGAGGACGATGAGGAGCACCAGAATCGTCGTCAGCATTTGAATGGCTCCTTGATGTTGGTTCCACTTACACGCTGGGGACCGAGGACGTCATTCGATCGGCGGAACTTGTGGGTGCCTGCGTCCCGCGATCGCCCGTTGCGCCCAGACGCTCGGTCACGGACGAAATTCGATCGGACAGTTGACTGGTGATTTGCTGGCCGCGCTCGCGGGCCTGCTGCCGCAGCGATTCGGTGGCCTCGTTCACGCGGCCGGCGAGGTCGCGGTACTGCTGGCCGAGGAGATCGCGTGTCTCCTGGCCGGTTTTCGGCGCAAAGAGCAGCGCCACTCCAGCGCCGATCACGGCGCCGGCGAACAATCCCAGCGCGAAGCTGGCTCCGGTTCCTTCCTCTCGATACATGATCCGCTTCCTCCTCATTACCCTGCGACGATCGTCACGTCGCGTTGCGTTCGCGTTCGGCCGCGCCAGCGCTTGACTGCGCCGAGCACGCCGCCCGCTATGCCTGCCACCATGGCGGCCCGAGGCCACATCGCCGCGCCGACGCGGCCGGCGGTGTTCTGCATCGCGTCGAGCGCGCGATTCACATCGTCCGTGCGCGTTCGAACGACCGCGCTCGTGTGCTCGAGGTTTGTCAACACGCCCTCGAGACGCGCGAGCGCCGGCGCCACCTTCGCGTCGAGCGTTGCGGCGGTCGCGCGATACGCACGACGCGCGCCGAGTGCCACGCCGACGATCACCACCGTCTGCACGACGCTCATCACCGCCAGAACAGCGAGAATGATGTTCGTCGT
>DASPWV010000696.1:0-5236 GCA_035637635.1 Vicinamibacterales bacterium
TGCGAAAGCCGGACGCGAGCTGTGCCGGGCGAGGGCCCGCTATCGGCACCAGTGATGCTCGTCGGTGAAGCACCCGGCGAGGCCGAAGACGCCGAAGGCCGTCCGTTCGTTGGCCGAGCCGGCAGGTTCGCCGATCAGATGTTGAGCCAGATTGGGTTGACGCGTGCCAGGGTCTTTCTGACGAACAGCGTGAAGTGCCGCCCGCCGCAGAATCGAGCGCCACGCGATGTTGAACTGAACGTGTGCCGGGAGCACTGGCTCGACCGGCAGATCGACGTTATTGCGCCCAGGATGGTCGTGTTGCTCGGGGCGGCAGCGATCAGACAGCGGTTCGGCGGCGCACTGCGGCTCTCGGCGCTGCATGGCGAAGTTCGCACGCACGGAGGTCGGACCTACTTCCTGACATATCATCCGGCATCGGCCATGCGGTTTCCGAAGATTGGAAAGGCGATGAAAGGCGATGTCGAACTCCTGAAGACGCTACTGCAGGCGAACCCGTAAACCGTCACTGGCGACCATCGTGTCCACGTCGCGCGCCCGTCCCAGTTCGGCAATGCGCTGTTCGATGCCGCTTGGACCGGCGACAATGGCCCGACCGCAGTGCGTGAAGATCGCACGCTGTACACCGGCGTGGGCACACCACTCAAGCTGCGTGGCAATCGACGCGTGGCCGACCGCGACACGCCTTCGACGTTCGATGCGCACGATCGGTCGCTCGATCGTCGCGCCATCACCAATATAAAGGTCGACATCTCGGAGCGCCGCCCTCATGTGCCGGATCCGCAGCACATCGGGCGCGTAGAAGAACGCCCTACGGGCTACTGTAATGCGATAGCCGACCGCCGGGGCGATGACAGAGTGCTCGAGAGGGAAGGCCTCGAACCTGACGCCGCAGATGTCGACGGGCTTGCGCGAGGCCAGGCCATGTCGTTCTTCAATCGGCCACGAGGCAATCGTCTGCCACACCGTTGGCAGCGCATGGACCGGACATGGCGAGCCATTTCGCAGCCCATTGACATGATCCGGATGCGCATGCGTGAGCACGATGGCGTCGGGAGCGAGACGATGGACCTCCCGCAACCAGTCGGTTCCGCAATCGATCATCACGCGACTGCCGCGATGGGAGACGAGCGTGGACGTATGCCGGCGATGCCGTCTCGTCCGTACGTCGATCTCGCCCCGCGTTCCGAGAAACGTCAGCGTCATCCGTCAGCGTCCACCCAAGCGTATTGGAACATGCCTTGCGAGGTTCCTCGTCAATGCGCAACCAGAGCCGCAATCGCAAGAACCAACCACCCACGGGCGAGGGCAAGCGCCAGTCGCCCACCGAGGAGAGCCGAGGAAGCTCATGAAGCGATCCGATGTGCTACACGCCCAGCGGGGTCATCCAGAGCTGAACCTCGGTGATGCCGACGAGGAGGCTGCGTTTCGCGAAGGGGACGAATTGAATCCCAAACGACCCAAGGCCGGTCGCTAGCGTCCGGGGAACGGCCATGGCGAACGTGCTCGAGCGGGGGAACATCTACTTCGTGTATCGCCCGAAGGTCGAGCACGCGTCCGCCAAGGGCATCGAAGACATTCAACGCTTCTTCGTCATCCTCAGCCCATTTGGCAAAGCGCGCTATCGTCTGATCGTGATCGGACGGAAGAGGCTTCCCGCGATCGGGGACACTCATGAGCGGAACTGGGGATTCGTGCAGAAGGTCGCGAGCAATCCTCACGACGTCGAAGACGAGCTCGATCGACTGACGTATTCCACCGCAACGCGCGGCGAGCGGCACCTCTCACCCGCGAGACCAGCAGGCGAGGGCATCTACGCGATCGCTCGCCACGACGACCACACCCACCTGGCATTTGCCCTGGAAATCCCTGAACGGCCGGGGGAAGTTCAGGAAGAGTTGAACATCCCACGAGAGGGCAGCTACATCATCACCGTGAAGAATCCCGATATGGATGCTCCGCCCGGTGTCGGCTTGCAAGAGGAAGAGCGAGCCGATTTGCCGCAGCGTCTGCGAGAGCGATTCCACGGTCGCCGGTTCATCCCGGTCGATCCGCCGGACTTTCTCGATCGAGAGGGTGCCGAATTCGTGCTGATCGGCGCCGACGAACATGTCTTCGAGGAACTCGGTGTCCGCCTAAATCCGGAGCGCGAAACGCTCGAGACCGCGGAGCTGTTCAACGACCTCCGCATGGAGCGATCCGAGCACCCGCTCAAGCCGCTGTTCGAAGGGCGGTGGCAGTAGCCTCGAAGCGGGCGCGTAGATTATTCCGTCTGATCGTCGCTCTTTAGCTCCGAGCGGAGCGAAAGGAGGCGACGCTTGTGGCCTTGCGCGTCTGCGAAATCGACGAAGTCACGATAATGCGTGTGCGGCGCTTTGATGCGTGTGGCATGCCGAATAGGACACCAGTACTGCTCCGTCCTTCCCGCGATCTCTCGAACGTAGGCAAGGACTCCGTTCGCATACCCACAGTACACACAGTTGAGCCTTTCGATTGCGTTCAAGTATTCGAGATGACGATGATCAATCACGATATACGCTGAGCGTCGAACACGTGAGATTCCATACAGTCGAAAACAGATAGCCTGATACACGGTCACCCAGGCATCGAGGCATGCGATCGGCACGATCACGGTCCAGATCACCGGGATTGACAGGATGTTGCGGACGCTGCTGTCCCTGAGGTAGGCAGGAATCCGCTGTTTCAGCCGCGCGTGTGCCTCGCGTGCTTCCCGTTCGAAACGGATTCGGCCTGCTTCGATCCGATAGCTCCATGCGTCGCGGGCCGCGTTGAACTCTCGTTCGAGCTCCTGTTCGAGCTCTGAGATGCTTTGTTGCAGTTCGCTGATCCGCGATGACATTGAGTCCTCTTTTCGGTAAACCTGGACCGACCGGACCGATCAGTCTGCAGCCTCCGTTGATCGGCGCAGCTCCAGGAGCACTACTGGTGCCGCAGTGAATCATGCGGGCTCTGTTCCACGTGTGTTCGCGACAGCAGCGCTGCCGTCGCGGCGACGATCTGGCCAATGGTGACTGGACGTTCGATGACATTGAAACCGCGCTCTCGAACCTCTCCGGCCGTGAGACTTCCGAGCGCGGTCACGACCAGCACCCGTTCCGGCGGCAGCACGAACCGCACCTCATCGAGCGTTTCCAGAGGATTGGGCAATTCATGCAAATCGATCAGTAATACGCGCGGTCTCATCCCTGGCCGGCGATACAGTCGTGGAATCGGCCAGGTGTCAAGGGCCACGACTTCGTGCCCTTCCTCGATTAGTTGAGCGCGCAGGAGAGCACGCTCGGGCCATTCGGCGCCAAGCACGATGACGTCTGGCGGCTTCGCATCCATGTCTCAGGCGCGCAGGGTCAGTACCGGACAGCGCGCTTCGCGAATCACATGGTGCGTCGTTGAGCCAAACAGCCGGCGGTTGAGCGCGCCCTTGCCGTGCACGCCCATGACGATGATTTCGACCTTTTCCTGTTGTGCAAGGTCGAGAATCACACGATAGGCCTTTCCCGATTGCACACGTTCCTCGGGCGTACACCAGACTCGCGCGTCCGCAGGGATCGCCGAGCGCAACCGCACACGAGCATCCTCTTCGAGATGCTGTCGATACTGTTCGAGGCTGAAGGGACTAAGCTCGCCGGCTTGTGGAGTGTCAACCAGCTGTTCGACAACGTGCAGCAAGATGAGACGAGCGCCCGTCTCTTCCGCGAGTGTGAGCGCGTACTCCAGCGCGCGCGTCGATGGATCGGAGAATTCGATCGGACAGAGGATCGTCCTGTATACGACTGACTCAACGCGCTCCACTGCGGGTGGAACGGTCAGCACGGGAACATGCGTGCTGCGAAGCACTTTCTCGGTGACGGATCCCAGGAAGAGCGCCTCGAAACCACTCCGGCCGTGCGTGCCCATCACGAGGAGATCGGTGCGCCTGTCTTCGGCTTGGCGCAGAATCTCCCGCACGGGGCTCCCTTCGACGACCATGACGTCCACTGCATTCGGGTCCGCACCGTTCGCCGAGCCGGTGAATCGCCGCACATCTTGGGTCACGTCCTCCGGCCGAAGCGGCGGGAGAGCAGATGCATCCACCACCGGTACGCCAGCGGGTGGCATCACCGGAAGAGGTACGTTCAGGACGTGGAGCACGGTGACGGGTGCTCGGTACCAGCGGGCGAACGCGAAGGCGTGCTCGAGCGCATGCCGCGACGTGTCGGACAAATCGATCGGACACAGGATCTGCTTGATCTCTGCCATGGCGCACCCCTCTCCCACAGCTTGGCAATGATCCGGCACCACTCAAAGCTCAACGTCGCCCCTGTGTCGGGAGGCGTAGGATCGAGCAGAGAGGTGTCCAATGCCCGTGTACGAGTTCGTGTGTCGCGACTGCCAGAAGCCGTTCGAGGTTGTCCGCCCGATGTCCGAATCGAGCACGACACCGAAGTGCCCCGCGTGCGGGAGCATCCGCGTGGATCGGACGTACAGCCACGTGTACGCGCAGACCTCGAAGAAAAGCTAAGGTCTGAGTGGCCGCCGTCGGCCACACAGCGGCCACCCGGCGGGATCATTTGCGCCATGTCGAAAAGACGAAGTCCTGTGGCTGATCCGCCTTGTGGCAGGCGAAACACTCTTTTGCAGGATCCTTCACGACGCGGTCCCAGCTGTCACCTTTGAAGCCTTCGAAGCCCCAGCCGCCGGTGTCCTTGAATCGAGCGGTATCCCTGTGCATCACGCCGAGCACCTTCCGCGGCCCTTCCGCGATCGCGTTCTTCTCCGTATTTGCGATCAGCAGATCGAAGACGAATACGGCGCCATCAGGAAAGGGCTTGGACGCACGGAGCGCATCTGCCGCAGCGGGATTGGCGTAGATGTGGTGCATCCCGCCAACTGCCTCGAACAACGGATGGCCCGTCTGAATGACCATGGATTTCACGTGTGTCCAGTCTCGATAGCCTTCCGGATACGGCACCTGATTCCCAATATGCGCGCCAAGGACGCCGCACGTGGCGAGACTCACAATCAGCAGCCCCGAAACGCGAAAGCGGCACATACTCAGATAGCGTTGCCTCCTGACGCTGATCACCCCTTCACACAGATCACCGGCTCGAGCCGTGCGACCGCTCGTGACAGACCCGCGTGCTCGGCGGCTTCGACGACGGCGCTGACATCTTTGTAGGCACCGGGGGCTTCCTCCGCGACACCACGCGTCGAGCGGCTCCGCACCAGAATGCCCCGT
>DASPWV010000697.1:0-3286 GCA_035637635.1 Vicinamibacterales bacterium
GTTCAAGACGGCCGCAATGATGGCAACAGGCGTGATGTTGATTGTCATTGCGATTATGCACATCGCGCCGGGAGCGCTCGTGCGGATCTTTTCGTCCGATCCCAATGTGATTGCGGTGGGTGAAGTGTATCTGCGAATCGCATCCTGGAACTTCGTCGCGTCGGGACTCATCTTCGTGAGCTCCAGCATGTTCCAGGCGATTGGCAACACCATGCCGTCGCTCGCGACGTCGTTCACACGCATTGTCCTGATTGCGGTGCCGCTGCTGTATTTATCCGGGACGCCAGGCTTCAAGCTGGAGTGGATCTGGTGGATCTCGGTTGCCTCGGTGGGCCTGCAGATGGTGATGAATCTGCTCCTGCTGCGGCGTGAGTTCGATCGGCGGTTGCAGTTCGATGACAGGCCGATCGCTGCTGCACCACCCGTCGCCGCCGCCGCCGAACTTTAACCAGCGCGGCTCGCGACAGCGCCAAAAGATCGCCACGAAGACACGAAAGCCACGAAGAAGGTCGAAACGTGTCTCACGAAGTCGTGCTCTCCCAGAATAGGAGCCTGTAAGCGCCTCTTCTTCGTGGGTTGCGTTCGTCCTGCGCTGGCCGCGAAGCGGCCAGCCAGTTCGAGTCAGGCCGACAGCGGAGACATACGGCACTGGTTCGATCGGCCGCATGTCTCCGCTGTCGGCCTGACTCGAACGCGCGGCTTTGCCGCGCCGGACGAACGGCGTCTTGGTGCTCTTCGTACCTTCGTGGTGATCTTTTCGCGCCTGGCTGACTTTGCTGTACCGATCAGTGCGAAGCCGTCCGTTTGGCGTCTTTCGCCACTTTCGTCGTCTCGCGATCGCCTATGCGGAAAATCCGGCGGAACCAGCCTCGCTTGCTCGATGACGTGCCTGAGCCGCCGCCCTTTTTCAATTCGGTCACCGTGGGGCCCATCTCGGTCGACGCGGCAATCATATTGGCGCTCGGCGGCCGGCGTTTCGCAGCCGATGTGTTTCGGTGTTTGCGAACCAGATGTCCGTTGGCGGGACCGACATTCGCCCGTTCGCGCGCGTTCGATGCGACAACATTGCCGGCCGTCGCCGCCGGCCTTTCGGCGATCGAGAAGTCCCGCCCGCCACGCGCATCTCGCGCAACGCGAACGTCGGAACCAATGACGCGCTCGGCGTGTACGACGAAGCGCTTTGGAGCGGACCCGACGTAGTAGAACGGGTAGCACGTAATCAGCGTCAGCGTTTGGTCGCCCTTCTGGTCCAGCACCGATAAATCCGTCGGCCGGACGATGCGCGTGTCTTTCACTCGATACAAGAGCTCGCCGTGCGGCGTCTGCAAGCGCACGTCGTCGCCGATCCGGATGTAACGCAGCGGACGGAACAGTCCGTCACGATGTGCGGCGATCGCGCTGTTGCCTTTTTCCCAGGGGCGCGGCGTGTCGCTCAGATGACCCGCAGTACCGCGCAATGCGCGATTGTCGTCTCCCTCCACAACGGGCGTTGAGAGACGCAGGCGCGGAATTTCGAGCAGGCCAACGAGATTGCTACCCATCCCTTCGTCGGCGGCGGCGGGCACGCCCGTCGCCGGAACCGGCGCCGGCTGGGCCAGGATTCGCTCCATCTCCTGTCTGGCTTCACGCTGCGTGTACGCCGCGTCGAGTGCTGCGAGCCCGTACCAACCCAGACACACAACACCGATCGCGAGCAGCGCACGTTCAAGGAGCAGAAGCAGAGACTTCATGATGCCGCCCGTGCGACGTACCCGCCGCGTGTGCGCGCGTGCAGCGGACGGCCATTCTGGCCGCGCACGTTCACGCGCAGCTTTCGCAACGCTCGACCCGCACTGCTCGCCTGCGGCGCATATCCAATGCTGTACGCGCTCCGAATATCCCGCGCGATATGCTCCAGCGTCTCAGGCAAGTCCTCGAGCGTCTGCGGCTCGAACGCCTCGCCGCCAGTCTCGCTGGCCAGCCGCTTCAGCAACTTCGGATTGCCTGCTTTGTCGCTGGGATCGCGAAGCGCCACGGTGAAAATCGCCGCTTCGGCTTGGCGCGTCATGTCAAGTACATCTTCGACCTTTGCCGTGCTCGCGTTGTCGTCGCCATCGCTGATGAGCACAAGCACCTGACGTGTGTGCCGGCCGGTTTCGAGACGCGTCAAACCCAGCTTGATGGCGTCGTAAAGCGCGGTCTTGCCGCGCGCGCCAATGCCTGCAAGCAACATGAAACGCATCCTGGAAGGATTCGTGTCTCGAATGAGCGTCGGCTTCCAAATCTCTGTCACGTCCTCGTTGAACGCCAGGACGAACACCTCGTCTTCAGGGTTGCTCAGTTGCGTGAAGCCAATGGCCGCCGCCACGACCATCTCGCGCCGATTCCACATACTGGTGCTGTTATCAACGATGACGCCAATCGTCGCGGGCGTGTCGGCCGCGGAAAAGAACTGCACCTCCTGCTGCTGCCCATCCTCGTAAACGGTGAACGCGCTTTGTGGCAGACCGCTGACGTAGGTGCCCTTGCGATCTTCAACGGCGACGTGCAGGACGACGAGCTCGGACTGTGTGGCGAAGGTGGGCCGCTCCTGCTGGCGTGCGAAGGGCGCAGCCGTTGTTAGCGCAAGCGCCAGCATGCAGAGGATGGAGCGGACTGACATGGACCGGTTCGAGGTTCGAGCTTCGAAGTTCGAGGTTCGATGTTCGCGGCTAATTGCAGGTTCGAGGCAAACAATCAACTCGAACGTCGAACCGCGAACTTCAAACCTCGAACCTCGAACCTCGCGTTGAAGCTACTTCCTCCGCAGCCTGAGTGCCGCGGCGCCAGCAATCGAGCCGAGACCAAACAGCCCAACGAGCGGCAGGAACGTCGCCGTGTGCGGCAATTCGCTCCTTCGCGCCTGCGCCGTTGTGTCGACCCGTCGCGTCGTCACGGAAGGCGATTGCGGAACCGTCACCGGCGCCGATTCGCGTGGCGGCGGCGTGTTCACGGCAGTCTGCGTCGTACGCCCGGATACCGCGGTGCCCGTCGCTTGATTCTCGGTCACGGTCACACCGCTATTGGCGCCGGCCTCGTTGATACGCGCGAGCTCGGCCTCACGCATGGTGTCGGTGGTGTTCGCGTCTGTCGCAACCGTCAAAACGGTCGTGTTGCCCGCACGAGCAAGACGCATGGCCTGATCCTTCGGATAGATGAACTCATGACCGGTCGTCCGGCCAGGGAACCACCACGTCCGAATGGCGGGCGGCTGATTTGCGGCGACCTCGAGGAATCGGACCTCGGGTTGATCCGATGCCTCCAGGCG